>CACXEC010000021.1 GCA_902766545.1 uncultured Erysipelotrichaceae bacterium
AAAAAATATCAAAATTAAATAAAGAACTAGGACTTAAATCTAGTAAAGATGAGGAAATATCATCATATAAAGAGAAAATTGATAGATTAGATGTTTCTGAACGTATCAAGAAAAGACTATATACTGAATTATCTAAATATGAGTATACTCCAAGCAATAATCCAGAAATATCTATTATCAGAAATTATTTAGATACTCTTTTATCATTACCATTTAATGCTTCAAGTAAAGAAGAAACTAAAGAAGATAAAATATCCAAAGCACTTAATAAAAGTCATTATAAAATTGATAATGCTAAAAGAAGAATTATCGAATATGCTATTCTAAAAGAAAAAAATCCTGACTTAAATAACCCAATAATATGTTTAATTGGCGCCCCTGGTGTTGGTAAATCAACGCTAGCAAGATCTATAGCGGCATCGTTAAAAAGAGAATTTTATAAGATCAGTGTTGGTGGATTAAATGATTCAGCAGAACTTAATGGTCACCGAAGAACTTACTTAGGCGCTGCTCCAGGAAAAGTTATTGAAGCATTAATTAAATGTGGAACTAATAATCCAGTTATTCTTATCGATGAAGTAGATAAAATGGTTAAAGATTATAAAGGAGATCCCGCTAGCGTACTTTTAGATATTTTAGATTCAAATCAGAATAAGGAATTTATCGATAACTACGTTGAAGAAGCCTTTGATTTATCAAAAGTACTATTTATTTTAACTGCTAATGATATTGATGCTATACCACCAGTTTTAAGAGACAGATTAGAGATTATTAATGTCGATAGTTACACAGTTTTTGATAAAAAGATAATAGCAAGTGAGTATATCATTCCAAGTATCTTAAAAAAATATAATGCTAAAAAGATTAATTTAACTGACGAAGAACTAATGAAACTTATTAAAGAATATACATTAGAACCAGGAGTTCGAGAACTAACCAGAATATTAGATGATTTAATTAGATATATGATTATTAATAATATCAAAGATACGCCAAACTTTAGAGAAATATTAGGAAAACCGCTCATTGAGTATAAAGAAAACCAAAACTTAGTTGGAGAAGCCAATATTATAGGTATTTCACCGTTAGGAGGAGCCATTATTAAAGTATCATCAATTACTGTTCCAATGATGTATGAATCTAACGTAACAGGAAATATTGGTGATGAACTTAAAGATTCTATAAAAATAGTTCAAAGTTATCTAAAAAGTAATAATTATTTAGACTATAAAAGAAGTACCAATGGGACTCATATTAATTTTGACACGCATAAATTTAAACTAGATGGATCAAGTGGTTCACTTGGAATTGCTATGTCATTATGTAGTTTATATAATAATAAATCTATTGATGGATCAGTTGCATTTCTTGGCTCTTTAGACTTATATGGCAGGATTAATAAGGTATCTAGATTAAGAGATAAAGTTATAACAGCATATAATAATAATATAAAAATGTTATTTGTTCCTGCTGATAATAAAGTAGACGAAGATGAAATACCAGAATTTATCTTACAAGAATTAAATATAATTTACGTATCAAATTTTGAAGAAGTGTATCAGCTTTTAATAAAGAATAAAAGATAAGTTAACTATGGCAGAAATTATTATTAAAGCTAAAACAACGCAGGGGCGCATTAGCAAAAAAACATATGAAAAAGTTCTTATTGAAAATAGGGATGCTAGAACTATTTTAAAATATTCTTTGGGAAGACAAAACTTAGAGCAAGATGTTAATACTAATGATATTGATATATATATAGAATATCGTTATGAAGGCATTGAAGAAGCTGAATCTATTTTTAAAGATATTGTAATTAATGATGGCATTGTAGTTTTAGCAGAATTATATCCTGATGAATTTAGAGGATCTAGTCCAGCATTATATCGCTTTGCTGAATTAAAAGCTAAACAATTTGGTCAAAGTGGAGAAACTATAAGAAATACTTTTTTAAATAGTCTTGCTGAAAAAGCACGCGAATTAGATGGAGATAATCATAGACCTACTTTTCATAGTAACCCGATGGGAGTAGGAATTAATGGTAATGGATTAGTAGAGTTTTTAAGTGTTTTTGATATTGTTTTTGATACAGATTATGTACGTTTATATAAATTAGCGGAAGAAATAGCAAATCATAGAATTGCTAGCAGAACTAATTGTGCAATGACTAGTAAAGATAAGCCTGGTTATAAATTTATTTAGAAAAAAAGAGTGGATTTTGTTATGAATATGTTAGATTTTGATATAAAGCAATTAGACGAATTTATAGAAATCGCGAAAACTGATCCTGAAAAGGCATTAAATGATGGGTATTCTTTTATTAAGAATATTGCACATAATTATTATGATAATGGATGTATGAATGATAACTATTATAAATTACTCTCTAAACTTGGACAATTAGAATGCAAGTCTTTGAGTTATCATAATTTATTAGATTTTCATTATCCTTTTGATACTCTTCATCCCCCTAGTAGAGAAGATGTATTAGAATACATTATTTGGTGTGGCAGAAAGCATCTAATGTATGGAGATGATCCTATAGAAGACTTATATCAGTGGGATTTTAAAAACTTGTGCTATTATGGCTCTTGGAAAATAGAAGAAACATGCAGAAAATTAGGAATTAAATGTAGAGTAATAAAATTAATTCCTGGATTTAGTCCTAGGAAAAAAATTCCTTGTAAGCTTAATTTCCACTGCTTTAATATCATTGAATTTGAATCAAAGTACTATTTAGTGGATATTACTCTTGCGCAATTCTTTTGTGAACAAGATAATCATCTTGGAAGGCTTGGCGTGGCAGGCTTAGAGGGGCCAAATGTTGGATGTTACATGGTAAGATTAAAAGGCGGAAAAGAACTTGCTAAGCAATTGTTCACGACTGGATATGTTGAATTAGACGATAATACTTTCAAAACATATATGGATGCTTTTATGCTAGCGTTTAGAAACGGCCTTTATTACGAAGAAAATGGTATTATTTTACCTTATAGTGTAGATCAATATAGAATGTTTTTGCAAGGAGAGGATAGTCAAGTAAAACACGAAAAAGTGCTCTGTTTAGGAAAACAAAAAAGGCCTTTGAAAAATCCTTGTACTTCTATTTTTGGTAAGTTTGAATAATTTGTGCTAATAAAAGATTTTGATTAATTATGATTATAATTTTGAAAGTGTAGTTTAAATATATTAATTCTAATCTATTTATAGATAACTAAATATATTAATTTAAAAAATAAAAGATAAGTTCTTTTATTCTTTTTAATTCATATAATTTCATGAAAGGAATGATTATATGAATGAAGCTTATACAATTGATAGAGAATTTTTATTTAAAACAAGTATTTACGAAATAACTAGCATATCTATTGAACACCAATATGATATTAATGATTCAAATATTGATGGAGAGTTTACTATATCGGGAGATTATCGACTACATGAAATTAGTATTAATAAAGAAGATTTTTGTTTTAAAGTGCCATTTACCCACACAATAAAAAATAATATTGATAAAGGCACTATTGATATTGAAATAACAGATTTTAGTTACAGTTTTAAAAATGAAGATGAGTTATCTGTTCATATAGAATATGTAATAACAGCTAAAGAAAATATTACATTACTAGAAGATCAAAAAGAATTAGAAGAATATTTAGCTAAA
>CACXEC010000022.1 GCA_902766545.1 uncultured Erysipelotrichaceae bacterium
CATTCCTATTAACACTAATGGTACTGCTATCTTTAATATATTTACTATTATTAATACCATATGTAATACTGTTAAAAAGCCTGATGACTCACATATATCTCTTATTTTAGGATCATCTCCTAAATGAAATGTTTGTTGAGCTTCACGCTGTATTGGAGCAGCAGGTCCAGTATTTATTTGAGGTGCTGGGCCTGGTTCCGGAGGTGTTATAGAAGTAGTTGGAACTGTCTCATTACTTGTCGGCGGATCTATTTTTACTGATTCAGCACGAGTCTTTTCAAGTACTGCAACAGCTGAACTAGGACGTGTTGGCGATACCATTAACTCCCAAGAATCACTAGATATTTCTTTAACATACATATAATTTTCACAAGATGGCTGTTTGTCTTTATAATAATTTACCAAGGCATCAAAATTAACATTTTCTGCAATTGAATAGCCAGGTTTAGCATTAATACCACGTCTAATTAATTTACCATTACTGTTAAACTCTAAAGTGCCAATAAACTTTTCTGATGTATATTCACAACGAAGTTCATCAGCAGAAACAGTTAAAACAATACAAAATAGAAAAAATATAAATAACAATAGCTTATCAGTTATCTTATTAATCATAAAAACCATCTTTCTAACATAAAAATTATAACATATAAAAAAAATCCACACAATGAATAATTAAAAAATAACTTACTTTGTGTTATAATGTAAATGTGTCCTCGTAACTCAGAAGGAAGAGTAATCGCCTCCTAAGCGATAAGTCGGCAGTTCGACTCTGCCCGGGGACGCCATATAGAAAAACAAAACTCTTGATTAATCAAGAGTTTTTATTATGTCACTAAAACATTTTTTAAAAATGGCTGCCCAAGTTGGATTCGAACCAACGAAATGTCAGGGTCAGAGCCTGATGCCTTACCGCTTGGCTATTGGGCAATAAAAACATTACTTATATTTTAACATAAATAATAAGTAATGTATAACTATTATTTAATTACAAAACCACTTTTTTTCTCTTCTGTTTTTTTACTATGTTCCAGTAAATCAAAATCTACTATTGCATCACATATTTTATAATAATAAAATCTAATTATTTCTGTATAGTCCCCTGTTTGCATTGCTGTATTTAAAACCCTTTTATATGTTTCTCTTTCTTCTTTTTGAATATATACAGGAGGTATTCCAATTTTTCCTAATAACAGATTAAGAAGTGCTCTAAAAGTTCTCTTGTTTCCATCATTAAAAGGTTGAATTTTGATCAAATCAACATGAATTCTAATTATTTCATCTACATAATCCAAAATATTTCTAGGATCAATTACCAAGGTCTTAGAAAGATACTCTTGAAATCTTCTTTTTGCTTCTTCTGGATCCGGAACCTCATATGGAAGTTTTGCTAAGGTTGCTGTACTATCCCTAAATTTTCCACCATACTCTGGAAATGGGCAAACTGAATATAATAAGTTATGAATTTTAATAGCTTCAACAAATATGTTTGGCATTCTTTTAGCAAAATCATATAAACTAATATAGTCATAGATTAAACCTAACCCTTTTCTTTCCTCTTCTGTAACTCCTGGTTCAACATTAGACTCATTTTCAATAAATTGTCTTTTGTAATTTTCAACAATCATTTGATAATTTGAATGACTAATAAAATAAGTATACATAACAATAATATTTTCTGGAATAAAATCATTTTCTATATCTAAGCGATGCTCTATTTCATGTCTTTTATAACTATCTTGTAATGTAAGAATAAATTCTATTGCTTCTTCAGGAGAAATAGAAGCTGATTCAGGAATTTCAAAGTCTTTATTATTTCTTGACATATTATCACCCTAAAAATAATATATCATGAAAAAAGAAAAAACTCATCTTTTTTCTTTTTATTTTAGATATTCAATTACGCATGAAGCAGCAATTGCTCCATCATTAACAGCCGTAGCTAATTGTCGTATTTTTTTATGACGACAATCACCTGCAACAAAAATTCCTTCTTCTTTTGTTAAACAATTATCGGCTAAAATATACTTATTTTCATCCAAATCCAAAACATGTTTTATAATCTCAGTTTGCGCATCCATTCCAATTGATATAAACATGCCATCTATTTTAATTTTAGATTCCTCAACATTGTTTTTAATAACTATTTCATTTAGTTCTTTTTCTCCTGAAAGTTTTATTACATTTGTATTATAAAGAACTTCAATATTATCTTTTTTTGTTATTTTTTCCATCAATTTTACTTCACATTTAAGTTTACTTCCACGATATATTAAATATACCTTAGAAGCTACATCAGACATATATATGGCATTTGTAACGGCCGTATTTCCTCCACCAATTACAGCAACTACTTTATCTTTATAAAAAGCTCCATCACAAGATGTACAAAAACTAATACCATTTCCTAAGTATTTTTCTTCATCTAAAAGTCCTAATAAACGGTATTTAGCACCAGTTGCAATAATAACAGTCTTTGTTTCATATTCATTAGAATCAGTAATAACTTTTTTAATCTTTCCAGGTTTTATTTCTAGAACTTCTTCTAATTCAATATCTGCACCTAACTCATCAACTTGTTCATACAAATTACTAGCAAGTTCTGCTCCAGATATAGATTTGAATCCAGGATAATTTTCTACAAGTGGAGATGATGCAATTTGACCTCCAAATGTTTCTTTTTCTAAAATTAAGGTTTTTAAATTGGCTCTAAGACAATAGATGCCTGCAGTAAGTCCTGCAGGCCCTCCACCAATGATTATTACATCATACATAAAATAGCCCCCTATTTTAATTTTTCAACATATTTTTTTATATTAGATACATTATTAATTAAAGTAGCTTCACCTTTTTCAATGATTACTAAAGTTGGCGCTTGTTTAACACCTAAGCTTTTAGTAAGTTCAACATTTTCTTCAGCATCCACATAATCATATTTTATTTTGGCTTTATCTAATAATTTCTTTGCCATAGCGCAGTTTGGACATGTTTTTGTTCCAAAAAGCATTATACCATCATGACAAGTACATCCATCACATTCACAGTTATCGCCACATTCACATTTATCTCCGCATTCACAATGAGGTTCATGTGACTTATTTAAATCATATGTTTTACGCATCTCATATTCTTTACCCTTACCATCATTCCAATTCTTAACTGGACGATAATATCCTGTAATACGGCTATAAACTTCAGTTTCTTCACCACAAGTTGGACATTTCCATACTTCACCAGTAATATATCCATGATTCTTACATACTGAATATGTTGGACTCAACGTATAATATGGAAGTTTATAATTTTCAGCAATTTTTTTAACTAGATTTGCAGCAGCTTGCCAATTTTCTAATCTTTCACCTAAGAAAGCATGGAATACAGTTCCAGATGTATATAAAGTTTGAAGTTCATCTTGAATATCTAAAGCTGCAAAAATATCATCTGTGTATCCAACTGGTAAATGAGAACTATTAGTATAATAAGGAGTATCATCATTAGATGCTGTTATAATATCAGGATATAATTGTTTATCTTTTTTAGCCATACGATAAGCAGTTGATTCAGCTGGAGTAGCTTCTAAATTATAAAGATCACCATATTCCTCTTGATAATCAGATAACTTTTCTCTCATAAAGTTTAATACATCTTTAGTAAACTTTTGGGCTTTTTCTTTAGTTAAATCTTCTTTAATCCATTTAGCATTTAAACATGCTTCATTCATACCAACAAGTCCAATTGTTGAAAAGTGATTATTAAATGTTCCTAAATATCTCTTAGTATATGGATATAATCCTTCATCTAATAATTTAGTAATTACATTTCTCTTAATCTTTAAACTACGAGCAGCAATGTTCATAAGTTTTTCTAAACGATCATAAAAATCAGCTTCATTTTCAGATAGATATGCAATTCTTGGCATATTAATTGTTACAACTCCAACAGATCCTGTTGATTCTCCACTACCAAAGAATCCACCACTCTTTTTACGTAGTTCTCTTAAATCTAATCTTAATCTACAGCACATACTTCTAACATCAGAAGGTTCCATATCACTATTAATATAATTTGAGAAATATGGAGTACCATACTTAGCTGTCATCTCAAACAATAATTTATTATTTTCAGTTTCAGACCAATCAAAATCTTTAGTTATTGAATATGTTGGAATTGGATATTGAAATCCCCTACCGTTAGCATCACCTTCAATCATAATTTCAATAAATGCTTTATTTACCATATCCATTTCTTTTTGACAATCTTTATATTTAAAGTCTTGTTCTTCGCCACCAATTATTACATTAAGTTCTGCTAAATCATTTGGTACAGTCCAATCTAAGGTTACATTCGTAAATGGAGCTTGAGTTCCCCACCTAGATGGAGTATTAACACCATAAATAAATGATTGAATAGCTTGTTTAACTTCCTTATAAGACAAATTATCAACTTTTACAAATGGTGCTAAATAAGTATCAAATGAAGAAAATGCTTGTGCACCAGCCCATTCGTTTTGCATGATACCTAAAAAGTTTACCATTTGATTACATAATGTTGATAAGTGTTTAGCAGGACTAGAAGTAATTTTACCAGGAACTCCACCTAAACCTTCCTTAATCAATTGTTTTAAGCTCCAACCAGCACAATAACCAGTAAGCATTGATAAATCATGAATATGAAAATCACAATTACGATGAGCATTAGCTATTTCCTCATCATATACTTCACTAAGCCAATAATTAGCTGTTATAGCTCCTGAATTACTTAAAATAAGTCCACCAACAGAATAAGTTACAGTAGAGTTTTCTTTAACTCTCCAATCAGTTACATTAATATAACTATTAACAACTTGTTTATAATCTAAAATAGTAGATGACATCGCTCTTTGTTTTTCATGAAGCTTACGATATAGAATATAAGCTTTAGCAACATCAGTATATCCAGCATGAGATAATACAGCTTCTGCACTATCTTGAATAGCTTCTACATCAATAATATTACTTTTTACTTTATCAGCAAAATCAGCAGTTACCTTCAAAGCTAAAAAGTCAATTACATTTTCATCATAATTAGTGTTTTCCGCTTCAAAAGCTTTAATTAATGCTCCTTTAATTTTTTCAATATCAAACGGAACAATCTTTCCATCTCTTTTTCTTACTTTATACATAAAACATTCCTCCTCCATCTTTTATAAACCTCTAACATAAACATTAGAAAATTTACTACTTACTTTTTTCTGTATATCAATAAGTTCTTCCTTACTAAAAGGTATTAATTCCTTATCCAAAACCCTCTCACTATCCTCAAAATTTTGAAGATAATATTTACTACCATTAACCATTTTACATAATTTATAAATTGTTTTTAAATCATGGAAATTTTTAATAATTGTAGTTCTAAACTCATAATCAATGTCACTTTTTTTTAATATTTCAATACTTTCTTTAAGTTTATCTATATTTGTTTTAGTTTTAATAACATCTTCATACTTATCAAAGGTATTTTTAATATCCATCGCTACATAATCAATTAATTTTTCATCAATTAGTTCTTTAAGTATTTTTGGATTACTTCCATTAGTATCAAGTTTTATTAAAAAACCCAAATTCTTTATTTTTTGAATAAAAGGTTTTAAATCTTTATGAATAGTAGGCTCTCCTCCACTAATCACAACACCATCTAAAACTTTTCTTCTTTTAATTAAATATTCAAATATTTCATTTTCAGATATAAGTGAATCATTTTTACCAATTAAATCTGAATTTTGACAATAAGAGCATTTAAAATTACAACCTTGAGTAAAAATTATTGCTGACAACTTTGTAGGGTAATCTAATAATGTTAATTTTTGAAAACCACTGATTATCATTTTTCACCTACATCTATCTTCACGAATCCAACATCTGAATCAATTAATTCTTTTATCATGTCAATAATTTTTTTACTTGATATTTTATTTGATAACTTAATTGTTATTAAATTTCCACCTCTAAAAGCTTTTTGAACTTTTGCTAAATCTTCATAATTTTTAATAAATTTAGCAGTATCTATAAGATCATAATATGCTTTATCAGTAATTTTCTTATGTGTACCATAAATAGATTTATCTATCGCCATTAAGTATTTTCTCGAATGCATATCAGACGGTTCAAATATATTAAAGTTAAGTTTATTATCAGCTTCAAATTTTTGACATTTTTGATTAAAATAATCTAATAATTCAAGTAAAAGTTTATACTGTTTTTCCTCATCGGGTTCTAATGCCAATATACATTCCTTTAATCCTACAAGACCAATTCCAAGAGTTCCCGTTTTTAATATTTTTCTGATCTTCTGACCAGATTCCAGTCTTTCATCTCCCAAAATATTTCCATCAAATAAAATATTATAATTTTCTTTATTTTTATTTCCCATTATTTCAAATGAAATCACTAATACATTTTTAACAAATTCTAACATTTGATCAAGTTCTTCATAAAAATCTTTACGATTCTTATTCAAATATTTTAAACCAAGTCTAGCTAAATTAATTGATATATTTGAAACTATCATTCTTCCAGTCGCTTTTTTTTCTGAGTCATTAATATTTTCAAATATTCTTATTCCATTACTAAAGTACTCAGCATCACACAATTCACAATTATATGAATTTTTAGCAAACATTAGAGAAATATTTTTTTTATTTATTATTAAACTGGTTATTTTACTTAAGTATGATTCTTCTAAACTTTGATTAATCTTAAATACCACATGTATATTATTTAAATAATTATTATCATTTAAATAAGTAATTATCTCATCTCTTACTAGTGCACAAATAGTACTATTATTAGTTCCTACACTTAAGGTAAAAGTACTTTCTACTTTTGAATTTATCATCAAAGCATTAAAAACTCGATATACTGTATCACCTAAAATTGATTTAATATCATCATAACTATCATCAATTGCTGTTTTAAATATATTAGATAATATATAATTACTTATAAAAATTTTTAGTTCTTCATAAGTATTATTAATATCAGTTAATTTATTTACTACTTCTTCAATCTTTTTATAATTAACAAATTCATATAGTCCGCTTAAACTCAAATATTTTTTTAAATATTTTTTTAATTTATATTTATACTTTTTTAGAATAAATTTACTTAGTAAGCAATCAATTGTATTTACTCCAATTTCATAGCTTACTTCTTTTTGAGCATTAACAATAGCATTTATAAAATCATCTAAATAATTATCATCATCTTTAATATCCAATTTTAAATTTAAATATGGTAGGTATCCTAAAGAAAAATAATCTAAATTATGAATATAAATATTTCCTTCTTCTAAAGCTCTAACATATTTTGCATCAAGTATATAGGATTTTGCATATTCTGAGGATATAATTTTACCAAATTTATTTAAAACTTCATTTGGCGGTAAGCTAGTATCTTGATTATTATTTTCGTTTTCTACTTTTTCAATTGCTTTAACAAATTTATGCTGTTGTTTTTCATTAAAAACTTTTCTAGATGCAGCTCTTTTTTGACGATAATCTTTAAAAGAAGAAAAAACATTTTCAAATTTTTCTTCTTTTAAAACACTTTCAATAATATCTTGAATATCCTCAACATTAATTGTTTTTCTATCTTTATAGTTTTTATTTATGTAAGTTAAAACTTTTTCAAAAACTTTATAAATCTGTTTTTCATCTGATTCAATATAAACCGCGTCAAACGCCTTTTTTATTGCAATAGCAATCTTAGAAGCATTAAAATCTACTCTTTGACCACTACGTTTAACTACAACTAAATCTTCTAAGACCTCATTCCACATATTTTACCTCAACTATTTTTTCTACGCTAAAAATATCTTATCATTTATGATTATAATAATCAATGTTTTTTTTATAAAAAAATTAAATATTAGTTAAAAAGAAAAAAATATCTTTTTAATTTTTTTATAAAAAAAATATTTTCCGGATAATATCTAGGAATAAAACAATAATTTATGTTTTTCATATTTACATATAGTATACAAACAACTTAATACATAAAAAAATTTACTTGAAATAAA
>CACXEC010000023.1 GCA_902766545.1 uncultured Erysipelotrichaceae bacterium
ATTTAATGTTACTCGTGAACGTATTCGTCAAATTGAAGCTAAAGCTTTAAGAAAATTAAGACATCCATCTCGTGCTAAAAAATTAAAAGACTTTATGGTGGATTAATGAAATTATCTAAAAGACTTTTGTCTTTAGCAAAATATGTTGAATATGAAGATCATGTTGCAGATATTGGTTGTGATCATGCACTTTTAGATATTTATTTAATAAATAATAATATTGTTCCTCACATTTTAATTAGTGATGTTAATGAAAATGCTTTAAATGCGGGAATATCAAATATAAAACGCTTTAATTTAACAGATAGAATTGATACTTTGCTTGCTTTTGGACTAGAAAAAATTACAAGTGATATTGATACCTTAATTATAAGTGGTATGGGGGCAAGCACGATTTGTAAAATATTAGATGATAGTAGATTACTACAAATTCATAAGTTAATAATCCAATCTAATAATGATCATTTTACTATTAGAAAGTTTTTAACAACAAGAAACTTTTATATAAGTGAAGAGGAATTTATTGAAGATAATAATAAACCATATATTAATATTATATTTATGAAAGGTAATGCCTCTTATAGTATGAGAGAGTTAAAGTATGGTCCTATTTTTATTAATAGTCATAATAATAATTATTTTGATTACTTAATTCGGGTTAAAAATAATATTTTGAATAAAATTCCTAAAAGTAAGGTAATTGTTAGATTTAAAATAAATAAAGAACTAAAGCTATTAAATAAATTAAAAAAGAAATAGATTTTTATTTCTTTTTTTGATATATTAGTATTGGATAGTGGTAAGAGATGAAAAGGCGTAATTTATTAGTAGTCATGGGAATTCTTTTAATTATATTTATATCGGCTTTATTTGGCTATTTTATATTTAATTCTAAAAATAATATAAAAATATCTAATATAGAGCTTACTTCTTTTGATAAAGATAATAATATGATAAATGTTACTGCTAAAATTATTGGTATAGTATCTGATAAATATAAGTGTTATGCGACTGATGGAAAGATGGAATACACTTCTAAAATATCAGATGGCAAATGTTTATTTTCTCTTCCAGTTAGAGACTACGATATATATATAAAAAGTGCTGATTTTACAAGTGAAAAGATTTTATTAAGTAATAAAATAGATCAAGTTTTAGACTTTAAGTTTTCAAGTGATATTTTATATTTAGCTATTGATGAAAAAGTTAATATTAATTATAATTCATCTACACTTTTAGAAACTAATTTTTCTTTTGTTAGTAGTGATGATAAAGTAGTTAAGGTTGATGGAGATACTATTACGGGATTATCTAAAGGAGAAGCCTATATATCTGAGTCAAAGCAAAATCAAAAGTTTAAAGTTATAGTTACAAATTTAATTACTAAGCCTTATGCTACGAAAGAAAAGAAAGAGCTTTTACCATGTAAGGCTTTTACTTCAGAGGAAGCTAAACTTTTAGATGAAATACTAGAAAGTAAGATTAATAATGCTGGTTATCAAACAAGAGCAGGTGCTTTAGCTGCTGCTAGGTTTTTAACTTTAGAATTTAAATACAGGGTTCCATATTATTATGAAACAGGAAGAATTAAATACGAGAATAAATCTTGCAATATAGGTAATATTAATACTTATATCGTTGATGGAGAGGGTAGATATTATCATAAGGGATTATATCTTTCGGAAGATAAAGTGCAGATGATTACCTCTTCTAAAGAAGGACCTGCTATGTGGGGATGCAAGATTCGTAATTTAGAGAAAAAACCAGAGTATGGATATGTTTCTGGTGCGATGATGCCAAATGGTCTTGATTGTTCTGGCTTTGTGACTTGGTCTTTAAAAAATGCAGGCTTTGAGCCTGGAGATGTTGGAGCTGGTGAAGATCCTGGAAGAGATTGTCAATGTACTGATTTAGGTGAATTTGTTGCTTTAGATAATGCTTTATTAAAATCAGGGAAAATTAAATCTGGTGACTTAATTAATTGGTGGGGTCATATTGCAATGATTATTGGAATTGATGAAGCAAATGATAAATATTATATAGCTGAAAGTTTATCATATATTAATGGCGTTAGAGCGATGATTTATACTAAAAAAGAACTTTTGGATACATTTAAATATGTTGTCTTAATGGATGATTTTTACAAAGAAGACGGAAATTATACGAAAATGTGGGAATAAAAAAACAGTTCAAATGAACTGTTTTATTTTGATAAATAATTTATTAATTGGATAATAAATGGTGATGCAAAACCTAGAAGCATTACTATTAATAAAATCCAAATTGCAATTTTAGCGCCCTTACTTTTTTTCTTTGCTCTGTAAGCCATAATATTTCACCTTCCATATATATGTTAATTATACAAAATTATTCATAAAAATTAAAGTACATAATATACTTAATTGGGTGATTTGATGAAATTTGAATATTTATATACTAATAAAAAGAATATAAAATTTATTATTTTATTAGCATTTTTGGGTTTTTTATCTGGTATAGTGTTATTTAATATGCAAAATATTAATTTTCAAAACACTATTATTAATAAGATATCTGAATTACCTCAAGTTTTGAATAATACAAGGCAAAATAATATATTATTTCATTTATCAATTCTCTCGATTATAAGTTTACTATCAATACTATTAATTGGATTACCTGTTATAGTTGGATATTATTTTTATGAATTCTTATCTCTGGGCTTTTTTCTTAGAGCATTGTATGCATATAAAAAAATAAAGGGATTACTATTTGGAAGTATTTTTATTATATTTAATAAAATACTTTTTTTAATAGTACTTTCTTATATGTTATTAAGTATAATTAATTATTCTAAAAGATTTATAAAGGATTTTAAAGTATCAAAGAATAGTTTAATTGTTAATTATTTATATAAATTATTTTTTTGTATTGTTATGGTGCTTTTAATTGACGCTATACTATATTTTTTTGGTAATAAGTTATTACTAATTTTTGATTTTTTATTAAGGTAATAAAAATGGACAATTTCGTGTATTTTTGATAAAATTATTCTGTGATGTTTATGAAAAAAGTTGTTGTTGGAATGAGTGGGGGAGTAGACTCATCAGTTGCAGCATATATCTTGCAAAAACAAGGTTATGAAGTAATAGGTCTTTTTATGCGAAATTGGGATTCAATGGTTAATTCTGATATTGAAGGCAATCCTAATTTAAATGAAAATATTTGTCCACAAGAACAAGATTATAATGATGCTTTAGAAGTATGTAAAAAATTAAATATTCCTCTTTACCGAGTTGATTTTGTTAAAGAATATTGGGATTATGTTTTTACTTATTTTTTAGATGAATTAAAAAAGGGACGTACTCCTAATCCGGACTTAATGTGTAATAAATATATTAAATTTGATTTGTTTATTAAGGAAGCTAAAAAATTAG
>CACXEC010000024.1 GCA_902766545.1 uncultured Erysipelotrichaceae bacterium
AGAGATGTTAGAAAGTGCTAATTTAAATCAGTCACAAAGAGAATTTTTAGTTGGAAAAGTAAATGAAGCTTATCGTACATTACAAGAGCGCTCAAATACAAAAGGGTTTGGATTATAAAAACAAAAACGCATTTCTATGCGTTTTTTCTTTACATCAATTTTTTTCAGTGTTATAATGTATTTGCAGATTTAAGTGGGACAGATATCCCACTTTTATTAATATATAAGGAGGTATATGCAAAAGATTTTAGATGAGATAAAAGGTCTTATAGAAGGCCCTATGAAAGAGATGGATATTACAATAGATAGTATAGATTACGTTTTAGAAAATAATTATCATTTTCTAAAAATTGTATTAGATAAAGTTAATGGTATTGATTTAGATACTATTGTAGAAGCTACTAATGTAATTAATCCTATATTAGATGAACATGATTTAATTAAAGATGAATATATTTTAGACATATCAAGTAAGGAAAGAGGATAACGAAATGAAAAAAAGTAAAGATGCAGATAAAGAATTTCAAATGGATGGTAAAGAATTTATTAAAGCTGTTAAACTAGTTACTTCAGAAAAAGGAATTAGTGAAGATGTTGTTTTTGAAGGCATGGAACAAGCTTTAATTACAGCATATAAAAAGAATTTTAATTCCAAAACTAATGTCAAAGTTAACATTAATAGAGAAACGGGAGAAATAAAAGTATTTTCTTATTTAGTTGTAGTTGATGATTATATTGATGGTGAAGAAATAGTAGATGAAGAAGGTAATATTACTTATACTGAACCGGAGATTAATGAGGATGCTCAAATATTATTAGAAGATGCACAGAAGTTAGTTCCTGGAATTAAAGTTGGAGAGACTATTGAAGAAGAAGTTACTCCCCATGATTTCGGGAGAGTTGCAGCATCTACTGCTAAACAAGTATTAACGCAAAAAATTAGAGAAGCAGAAAGAAATAGTATTGTAGAAGAATTTGCTGATAAGCAAGATGAAATCATGGTAGGTATGCTTGCTATGGAAGATGCTAAGAATTATTATGTTGATTTAGGAAGAACAAGAGGAATACTTCCAAAATCAGAAATGATTCCTGGTGAAACTGTTAAAATGGGATCAAGTATAAAAGTATATATGCAAAAAATAGAAGCTACTACTAAAGGACCACTTATTTTATGTACAAGAAAAAATAATGGCTTTGTTAAAAGATTATTTGAAACTGAAATACCAGAACTAGCTGATGGTACGATTGTGCTTTATAATGTAGCAAGAGAAGCTGGAGTTAGAAGTAAAGTGGCTGTTTATTCAACTGACCCACAAATTGATCCAATTGGAACTTGCATTGGTGAAAGAGGTTCTAGAATTGCTAATATTTTATCAGAACTTAATGGTGAAAAAGTTGATTTAGTAAAATATGATGAAGATGAGGCTACTTTTATTGCTAATGCATTAAGTCCAGCTAAAGGAGTTATTGTAAATATAATTGATAATACTAAAACAAGGGAGGCACTTGCAATTGTGAATGATGAAAATTTATCACTTGCAATTGGTAAAAAAGGAATTAACATTAAACTTGCAAGTAAGCTAACTAAATTTAGAATTAATGTTAAAACTTTAGAACAAGTAACTAAAGAAGGAAATGAAGACTAAAAAAATACCAATGAGAATGTGTGTGCTTACCCGTGAAAAACTACCTAAAAAGGACTTAATTAGAATAGTTAGTTTTGAAGGTAATATTACTGTAGATCCGTCTGGTAAACTTAACGGTAAAGGTTGTTATTTAAAGAAGGATGCATTAGTAATAGAAGAGGCACGAAAGAAAAAAATTTTAAATCATATATTTGAAATGGATGTAAATGATGAAATATATGATGAATTATTAAGAAATATATAGAAAGAGGTGACGCATATGAGTATTAAAGAATATGCTGAGGAAATGGGATTTACTGTCCAGGAAGTGTTAAATAAATGCAAAGAGTTAGGTATAAATGCAGAAAATGCTGATACCATTTTAAGTGATGATGATTTTGTTACTTTAGATATTTCAATGAATTTAATTAGTACAGATAGTGAAACAAATTTTGATGATATTGATGCTTTAGATGATGCAGTTGAAGAAATATTAGGTGATGATATTGATGTTAGAGAAAATAAGCAAAAACTAAAGAAGAAAAATGCTCAAACGCAAGGCACTAAAAAAGATAATACTGATTATTTAAAACAAAAGAAGGCTATGTATAAGCATAAGGATAAACTTACAAGTAATGTTACTAATGATGAAAATGTTGTATTATATGAAAATAATATGACAGTAGGTAATCTAGCTAATAGTTTAAATATTAGTGGGACAGAGATTGTAAAGAAACTTATTACTTTAGGAGTTATGCTAAATTTAAACCAAGTAATAGATTTTGAAACTGCAGAAGTGTTAGCTCTTGATTATGGAAAAACTTTAAAAAGACAAGAGACCCAAGATATTTCCAATTTTGAAGAATTTGAAATTATAGATAATGAAGAAGACTTACAAGATCGACCACCAGTTATTACCGTAATGGGTCATGTTGATCATGGAAAAACAACACTTTTAGATTATATTAGAAATGCTAATGTTGCTGAAGGTGAGGCTGGTGGAATTACTCAAGCAATAGGCGCATACCAAATAATGCATAATGGTAAAAAAATTACCTTTATAGATACTCCAGGGCATGCAGCATTTACCGAAATGAGAGCAAGAGGTGCTAGTGTAAC
The DNA here is from genome assembly GCA_902766545.1 of uncultured Erysipelotrichaceae bacterium. GTDB lineage: Bacteria > Bacillota_I > Bacilli_A > RF39 > UBA660 > CAG-533. The sequence continues at coordinate 2,745 of CACXEC010000024.1, forward strand.
TGATATTGTTATTATTGTTGTAGCTGCTGATGATGGAGTTATGCCACAAACTAAGGAAGCTATTGATCATGCATTATCTGCTGGCGTACCAATAGTAGTAGCTGTTAATAAAATGGATAAACCTAATGCTAATCCTGAAAGAGTAATGGAAGAAATGGCAGCCTTAAATATTGTTCCTGAAAGTTGGGGAGGACAAACTCCATTTGTAAATATTTCAGCTAAGACTGGTATGGGTATAGATGAACTTTTAGAAACAGTTTTAACTATTGCAGAAGTATCAGAGCTTAAAGCTAATCCAAATCGTTATGCTCTTGGAACTGTTATTGAATCAAGAATAGATAAACAAATGGGCGGTGTTGCAACACTTTTAATCCAAAATGGTACTTTAAGATTAGGAGATCCACTAGTAGTTGGAACAGCTCATGGAAGAGTACGTACTCTAAAAAATGATAAGGGTGAAAATATCATTGATGCTGGACCAAGTACACCAGTAGAAATAACTGG
>CACXEC010000025.1 GCA_902766545.1 uncultured Erysipelotrichaceae bacterium
AATTAACTCATTATTTAAATCATCAATTTCTTTTTTTAAATTTTTATTTTCTTTTGAATCATTATCATTTAATTTAAAAGGAATAATAGTATGATTATATATATTACTCAAATTTTGAAATCTTCTTGTGTGTTTTTTATTCATATAAAAATTATAGTAGAAATTCATTAAATACTTATACAAAAGAAACAAAAAAAATAATCTCAAATTATGAAGCAATTAGTATTGAAATGAATAGTAATATTTGTTCTGCCGTACCCTTAGAAGATCCTTATTTTGCTGTTGGAGGAACTGATTTATATATTTTTAAAAAAACATATAAAGAAAAAAAAGAAGAAAATCAAATAGATTCTGATTTAGTTATAGAAGAACATTCGTTTGATGGATATGATGAATTTAAAATAGAAGAAGAAAAAGAATCGCAAGCCATTAATAAAAATATGATTATTAATAATACAAGTCCAGAAAATACATATGTGAAATATCATGTTCATACGGTTACGATGGAAGATACAATTGAAAATATTTGTAGTAAATATGGAGTTAATATAAATACTTTAAAAAAATATAATACTTTTGATAATTTAGAATTAAATATGAAATTATTAATTCCAGAAAATGAAGAATCTTAGGGAAATATTTAATCCAAATAAAATTACACTATCGGGGAAAGCTACTATTGTTGATACATCAACAGGTAAATACGTAATAAAAGAGCACGATAAAGATTTAGAGTCATTATTTAATTATCTAGATAATCGTTCATTTACAAACCATCCCAAAATAATTGATAAAATTGATAATAATTACGTATATGAATATGTTGACGAAAATAAAACACCTATAAATCAAAAAGCTAGCGATATGGCATCACTACTTGCATCTCTTCATTATAAAACAACATATTTTACCAATATTGAAAAGGATAATATCAAAGAAATATATGAAAATATATTAGATAATATATTATATTTTGAAAACTATTATAATAACTTGTTTAATGAAATAGAAAAAGAAGAATACATGCGCCCATCATATTACTTACTTATTAAAAATCGAGCTAAAGTCGCTTCATTAATTGGTTTTCTAAAAGAAAATATTGAAAAATGGTATCAAGATATGATTAATAATGATAAAGTAAGAGTAGTATATAATCATAATAATTTAAGCATCAATCATTATAGAAATAATAATTTTATAAGCTGGGATAATTATAAAATAGATAGTCCCATTCTAGACTTAATAAACGTATATCATAACGATTTTAATAAATACGACTATGAAACATTTCTAAATAAATATTTAAAAGAATTTAGTTTAACCAAAGAGGAAAAAAGACTATTCTTTACTGTTATTTCAATTCCTAAAACTACATACTTTACTGATAACGAAATGGATAATACAATTATGATTGGGAAATTTATAGATTATATTAATAATACAGAAAGATTAATAAGGCCACATTATCCTATAGATTAAGTAAAATAGTATAACTATTTCTAAAAGAAGGATAAAAATATGCCATCTAAAAGGAAATATAAAAGTTAAAATAACTTGATAGCATATTAAAAAGCATAGAATTATTACCCATATGAAATTTCCAAAATTCTTAAAAGGATTATTTGGCCCATGGCACATATTAATCACCTATAATATTTTATGACAAAGAATTATTAAATGACAAAGCTTAAAGTTAATTTAAGCTCTTTTTATGGACTAAAAAATGTATTTTTGATAGAATTATTCTTATGGAAGTGATTTTATGGATCATATTAGAAACTTTTGCATTATTGCACATATTGATCATGGTAAAAGTACTTTAGCTGATCGTATACTAGAAAAAACTGGTGCTTTAGATAAAAGAGAAATGAAAGATCAAGTTCTAGATAGTATGGATTTAGAGCGTGAAAGAGGAATTACAATTAAATTAAATGCTGTTGAGTTAAATTATAAGGGATATACGCTTCACTTAATAGATACACCTGGTCATGTTGATTTTAGTTATGAAGTGTCTAGAAGTTTAGCTGCTTGTGATGGAGCTTTGCTAGTAATAGATGCTGCTCAAGGAATTGAAGCTCAAACCCTTGCAAATCTTTATTTAGCATTAAACTCTGATTTAACTATAATTCCGGTTATTAATAAAATAGATCTTCCTAATGCTGATATTCCTAAAGTAAAGAAAGAAATAATTGATGTTTTAGGTTTTAAAGAAGATGAAATAGTCTTATGTTCCGGTAAAACAGGAGAAGGAATTGATAATTTATTAGATGCTATTGTTAGTCGTATTAATCCTCCTAAAAAAATGGAAGATAATAAAACAAGAGGCCTAATTTTTGATTCATATTTTGATGCTTATCGTGGCGTTATAGCGTCTGTTGCAATTAAAAGTGGAGAAATTAAAAAAGGTGATACTCTTATAATGATGAGTACTGGAGCTGAATATCAAGTTATTGAACTAGGAGTAAATACACCCAAAGAAAAATTAGTAGATAAATTATCATCAGGATCAGTTGGTTGGATATCAGCTAGTATTAAAACAATTGATACTGTAAGAGTGGGAGATACTATTACAACTAAAGAAAATAAAGCAGATAATCCTTTAGATGGATATAAACCTATGAAACCAATGGTGTATAGTGGAATATACCCAATTGAACCAAATAAATACGAAGCACTAAAAGAATCTCTTGAAAAACTAAAATTAAATGACGCCTCACTTGTTTTTGAACCTGAAACATCTGAAGCCTTAGGGTTTGGATTTAGATGTGGATTTTTAGGACTTTTACATATGGATATTATTGAAGAGAGAATTAGAAGAGAATTTAATATCGATATTATTGCAACAAGCCCATCAGTTATCTATGAAGTAAGATTAACTAATGGGGAAACAATCTATATTGATAACCCTTGTGAAATGCCAGATAAAGTTAAAATAAACGATATATTAGAGCCGTATGTCAAAGCAAGTATATTTGTTCCAAGTGAATATATTGGGCCAATTATGGAACTATGCCAAGAAAAAAGAGGCATATATATTACTACTGAATATATCGATTTAAAAAGAGTAAATATTATTTATGAATTGCCACTTGCCGAAATAGTATATGACTTTTTTGATAAATTAAAAAGTTATACCAAAGGATACGCATCATTTGACTATGAATTATCAGAATATAAAGTTAGTAATCTAGTAAAAATGGATATCTTAATTAATGGTGAAGTAGTAGATGCTTTAAGCTTAATAGTTCATAAAGATAATGCATATCATAGAGGCATGCAAATAACTAAATCGCTACGTTCACTTATTCCAAGACAATTATTTGAAGTTCCAATTCAAGCATCAATTGGTTCAAAGATAATCGCTAGAGAAACCATTAGCGCTATGCGCAAAAATGTTCTAGCTAAATGCTATGGTGGCGATGTTACTAGAAAAAGAAAGCTTTTAGAAAAACAAAAAGAAGGAAAGAAAAGAATGAAAATGGTAGGTTCTGTAGAAGTTCCACCAGAAGCATTCTTAGTCGTTTTAAGTAATGAATAGATGTAAATGGGTAAAAGAAAGCAATCCTTTATATATTAAGTATCATGATAAGGAATGGGGAATTCCTTCTTTTTCTGATAATTATTTATTTGAAATGCTACTTTTAGAAAGCTTTCAAGCAGGATTATCTTGGGAATGTATTTTAAATAAGAGAAAAGACTTTGAAAAAGCATTTGATAATTTTGATTACCATAAAATTGCCAATTATGATAATAAGAAAATAAATGTATTAATGAGTAATTCCAAAATTATTCGAAACAAGTTGAAGATTCAAGCAGCAATAATTAACGCCAAAGTATTTATTAAGATACAGAGCGAATATGGTTCATTTAGTAATTACATCTGGCATTTTACAGATAATAAAATTATAAAAAATATGAATGATGTTTTTTTACCAACATCAACACTTTCTGATCAAATAAGTGCAGATTTAAAAAAGCGAGGCATGAAGTTTGTCGGAAGCACAATAATATATTCATACTTACAAGCCATTGGAATTATTAACGATCATGAACTAAATTGTTCATTTTATTAAAATATGATAAAATACTTGAGGTAGGTGTAGTTTATGAATCATGTATACATTCATATACCTTTTTGTAGAAAAATTTGTTCTTACTGTGATTTTTGTAAGATTTTTTATGATGAAAATCACGCTGATGATTATCTAGATGCTCTCGAAAAAGAAATTAAAGATTTTTATATGGGCGAAGAGATTAATACCATCTATATTGGCGGGGGAACTCCGTCTGTATTAAATTATCGAGAACTTGAAAGATTATTTAATATAATAAATAGTTTTAAAAGAGATGTTAACTGTGAATTTACTTTTGAATGTAATCCAGAAGATATTAATGATGTGTTATTAAATATTTTATCATCAAATGGTGTAAATAGGATAAGTATAGGTATAGAATCATTTAACAAAGAAAAATTGAATCTAATGGAAAGAAGATCATCTTATGAAGATATTAAAGCCAAAATGAATTTAATAAGATATTATGGTATTAATAATATCAATCTAGATTTAATGTACGCTCTTCCAAACGAAGATTTAGATATTTTAAAAAATGATCTTAAACAATTTATTAAATTAGCGCCTGAACACATTAGTACATATTCACTTATAATTGAAGAACATACAAAACTAAATAATGAAAATATTAAAAATATTGATGAGGATTTAGATGCTAAAATGTACGATTATATTTGTAAAAAAAAAAAAAAAAAAGGATATAATCACTATGAAGTATCAAACTTTGCATTAAATGGCAAAGAATCAGCCCATAATTTAGCATACTGGAATAATGAAGAATATTATGGCTTTGGATTAGGAGCTGCCGGATATATGAACGGGTTTAGATATGAAAATACTAGAAATCTTAGTGATTATTTAAAAGGTAATTATCGATCAAATGAAGCTCTTTTATCTAAACAAGAAATAATGGAATACGAAGTAATGCTAGGATTAAGAAAATTAAAAGGCATTAATTTACAAGAATTTTTTGATAAATACGAAATAAATATTCAAGATGCTTTTCCTGTTAAACCCTTAATTAGAAATAAAGAACTTATCTATAAAAACGGATATTTATTTATCAATCCGGAAAAAATCTATGTTATGAATGAAATATTAAGTAAAATGATATAATTAATTAGGACTTGAAAAAAAAGACCAATGTGATAAAATAAATTATAGTAAAAGAGGTTGTTAAATAGATGAAAATTAAATATTTATTATTTGGAATAATACTAAATTTATTATTCATAAATGTATATGCGGCTACTATTTCCTTTGAAAAAAGTTCGTTAATTATTAAAGAAAAAGAAACGGAAGAAAACGTATTAATAA
>CACXEC010000026.1 GCA_902766545.1 uncultured Erysipelotrichaceae bacterium
CTTATGAATAATAATGATTATTCTAAAAGAATAAAAAAGATGAATGACATGATAGACCAGGCAAATGTTTTAAAGCAAGAATTAAAAAATATAAAAGATAATGAAACAATTTTATTATTTATAAATAACTCTTTAATTTATTATTCAACAACATTAAAATATTTTGATTATTTAAAATATCATAAATTATTAAAGCAAACAAATTGTTTCTATTATTTACCTAAAAATACTATTAAAAAAAGACTTAAAAGTTTTTTAATTAAAAATTGTACATATTTTTATTATCATTTTATAGTGAGGTTTTATGGTTAAAGTAAGTATAATAGTTCCTGTTTATAATACAGAAAAATATTTAAAAAAATGTGTTGAATCATTATTAAGTCAAACTGAAAAAGATATCGAAATCATATTAATTAATGACGGATCTACAGATAAATCTGAAAAAATAATTAAATCATTTGAAGATGATAGAATTGTATATATAAGTAAAAAAAATTCCGGCATAGGATCAACAAGAAATCTTGGAATTACTAAAGCAAAAGGAAAATATATTATGTTTATTGATTCAGATGATTATATAGCACCAAATTGCGTTGAAAAAATGTATAATAAGGCAATAAATGATAATTGTGATATTGTGATTAGTGATTATTATGAAGATTGCAATGGCATTATTAAAGAAATAAGATTTAAATCTTTTAATAATACATCATTAAATGACAATCCGTCTATATTAAATAATATAAATTTAGGACCATGTAATAAGATTTATAAAAAAAGCATATTAAAAGATGTGAAATTTGAAGAAAGTTTAAAATATGAAGATGCACCTTTTGTTATAAAAGCATTTATTAATGCTAAAAAAATAGGAAAATTGAATGAATGTTTATCATATTATGTAATACACGAAAACAGCCAAACTACCATTAGAGACAAACGCATATTTGACATATTAGATATAAGTAATATTATTATAAATTTATTAAAACCATATGATAATTGTAAAGCATCATTAACGAATCTAATTGTAATGATATTAACTGATTACACAATTCAGCAACGTTATATAAATAACAAAGAATTAAGAAATACTTTTATAGATAAAGCTTTTAATATTTTAGATAATCTAGATAAAAATTGGCGTAAATGTGAATACTTAAAAAAATTTAGATTTGACAAAAGAATTATTAAAAGTAATAAAACTTTAACAAAACTATATTGTAATATATATAGAAGATAAAGCAATAGATTTTTATTGCTTTTTTTTGTATAATAAAATAAACACAACTTTACGAAAGGACGATAAAGCATGGAAAATAATAAAAGAATAATGTATTTTATTTTATCATTTCCATTTATAGATGTTATAACTGCTCTAATAACTAGAAACTTAAACTTAGGAATTACCCCAGGTATAATTATAAAAAGCATATTTTTATTATTCTTGTCTATATATATTATTTATACTAAATCAAAATATAAGAAACTTAGCATTATTATGCTTACTACTATTCTATTATATTTTATTGGCTACTTTGCTTTCAAACCAGAAATATTAGAAGAACAATTTATATTTAAAGAATTGCAGTATTTATTTAGACTGATTTATTTTCCAATAACATTTTTAGGATTATTATGCTATTTTGATGAAAACAACTTTAATAAAGATTTAATAAAAAATATGTTATTTAAATCGTTGATAATTTATTTCTTTTTACTAATTATTCCATTAATTACTGGTACAGCTTATAATACTTATCCCGTTGATTGGAAAGGCTATGTTGGCTGGTTTTATGCAGGCAATGAAGTTGCTAATATTATGATATTATTATTACCAGCTGCATATTTTATAATTGATAGAAATGATTATAGTTTTCTAATTTTATTTCCTATATACTTGATTGCACTATCGATTGGAACTAAAGTAGCAACCTTTGGATCTCTAATAGTTGCCATAATTACGTTAATTTATTATTTATTAAAAAAGAATTTTAAAAAAATAATCTATGCATTATTAACTTTGATTGTTGTTTCCTTAATGATTCCTAAATCATATGCAGTTTATAATTATAAATTTTCATATTCAGAAGTAGAGCCTTTAATAATTGAAGAAAACAATATAGAAGAAATAAATAAAATAAACAATAATATAAATAAGTTTTATAATAAAAATAAAGCTACCAAAGTATTAAAAAATTTACTTAATGGAAGAGATATGCTTTTAGCCAATACTTTAAGCATTTATAATGATAATAAGAATGATTCAAATATTTGGTTTGGAATAGGTTTTTCAAACACTAAAACTATAAACAATAATAATGTTGCTAGATTAATTGAAATTGATATTTTAGATGGAAACTTTCATTATGGTCTAATGGGATTAATCATAATGTTATCACCATTATTAATATCTACATATTTAATTATTATTAGTAGAAGAAAAGTTACAATAGATGCATTATACTTTATATTAATAATTTTATTATTATGTGGCATTTCTACTTTCAGTGGACATGTTTTAGCATCACCAGCTGTATCAATTTACTTAGTTTTATATTTATTATTATTATTAAATGAATTTTATATCTTTAAACATAATGATAAGATACAAAAAAAGATATCTATACTAGCATTACATATGGGTCATGGTGGAATAGAAAAAAGTATTTGTAATCAGGCAAATATGCTTTCAAAAGAATATGAAGTAGAAATTGCTAGTCTCTATAAATTATCAGATAATATTCCATATGAACTAAATAAACAAGTAAAACTAATGTATTTAAGTAACTTAAAACCTAATAGAAAAGAATTTAAATTAGCATTAAAATCTAAAAATCCTTTTAAAATAATAAAAGAAGGAGTTAAAGCAATATATATTCTATATCAAAAGAAATCTTTAATAATTAAATATATTTATAATTCAAATTCTCGAATTATTATTTCAACTAGAATAGATTTTACAAAACATTTAAATAATTATGGAGATAATAATACTATCAAAATAGCTGAAGAACACGTATATCATAATAACAGCCAAAAATACATAAACAAACTAAAAAGAAATCTAACAAACATAGATTATTTAATTCCAAGTAGTAAATATTTAACTAACGATTATAAGAATTTCTATAAAAATGAAAGAGTAAAAATCATATATATTCCTCAGATTATAGATTTTATCCCAGAAAACACTAATTCATGTAATAATTATAATATTATATCTGTAGGTAGATTATCTAAGGAAAAAGGATTTGAAGATTTAATAAAAATAATGAAATTAATAAACGATAAAAATAAATCTATCAAATTAACATTAGTTGGTGATGGACCAGAAAGGGAAAATCTTGAAAAATTAATAAAAGAATATAATCTTAAAAATATTAAATTAAAAGGATTTTTAGATGCTAAACAATTAAGAAAAGAATATCAAAAAGCCTCATTATATATTATGACATCATTTGAAGAATCTTTTGGCTTAGTTTTAATTGAAGCTCTAGCTTATGGAATCCCATGTTTTGCTTTTGACTCTGCCTTAGGAGCAAAAGAAATAATAAATAAAAGTAATGGAAAATTAATTCATAATAGAGATATAGATTTAATGGCAAGTGAAGTACTAAATTATTTCAAAGAAGATAATCATCAAGAAATGATAAATTCAGCTAAAAAAACCGCTCTAAATTATCGATATGATAAGGTTCAAAGTGAGTGGCTAAAATTTATAAATAATATTGTGGAGGATTAATGGAAAAAATCTTATTTATATCTAGTTCTGGAGGACATTTAAATGAATTATTACAATTAAAACCTACAATGCAAAAATATAATTCATATATTGTAACTGAAAAAACTAAATCAACAATAAATTTAAAAAATGAATTTAATAATAAAGTCTATTACTTAATGTTTAGCACTAGATTTAAGTTAAATTATTTATATAAAGCACCATATAATATTATTAAAAGTTTTTATTTATTCTTTAAAATTAACCCTTCAGTTATTATAAGTACCGGTTCTCATACTGCAGTTGTGATGTGTTATATCGCTAAACTATTTAGACGAAAAGTAATTTACATTGAAACATTTGCAAATATAAATACTAAATCACTAGCAGGGAAATTAGTTTATCCAATTGCAGATACTTTTATAGTTCAATGGGAAAGTATGTTAAAATTATATCCTAAAGCAATATATGGAGGGTGGATTTACTAATGATATTTGTGACACTTGGAACGCAAGATAAACCATTTGAAAGATTATTAGAATCTGTTGATAACCAAATAAAAAAAGGTAATATTACAGATAAAGTAATTGTTCAAGCAGGATGCACTAAATATTCTTCAAGTAATATTGAAATATATAACTTAATGGATATTGATACATTTAACGAATATATTAAAAAGTGTGATTTAATAATAACTCATGGTGGCGTAGGGACCATTTTAGATGGCCTAAAAAATAATAAAAAAATAATTGCTTTTGCTAGACTTTCTAAATATAAAGAGGCAATTAATGATCATCAAAAACAAATAATTAATGAATTTGCTAGCCAAAATTATATATTAACTGGAGAATTAAATCACTTGGACGATATTTTAAAGCAAGCTGAAAAGTTTAAACCCAAGAAATTTAGATCAAATAATACAAATTTTAATAATCTAATTCAAAGCAAAATAAAATCCTAAAAAACTTAGGATTTTATTAGTTGCATACTATCTTTCGTTTAAAACGTCTTTATAAAAGAAAGCAGCAAGTGCACCACCAACTATTGGAGCAACTATAAATACCCAAACTTGGCTTAAAGCTTCTCCTCCTTGAAGTAAAGCAGGTGCTAAACTTCTCGCGGGATTTACTGATGTTCCAGTAATACTAATTCCAATTAAGTGAACTAATACTAGTGTAAGTCCAATAACTATTCCTGCAACTTGAGAATTTTCTTTTTTACTTGTAACACCAAGTATAGCAAGTACAAAGAAGAAAGTTAATATTATTTCAGTTAAAAATGCTGTTCCAGCAGTAACAACACCACCAGTTACTAGATATCCACCAAAGCCGTTAGCACCTAAAGTATCAAAACTTCCAAGTATAACGCCTAACATAGCAGATCCAGCAAGTGCACCTAAAACTTGAAATAAAATATAAAATCCCAAGTCTTTAGCATTCATTTTTTTGCTTAAGAACATTGCTATTGAAACAGCCGGATTAATATGACAGCCAGATATGTTTCCTATAGCATAAGCATTAGCCACAATGACTAAACCAAATGCTAAAGATGTTGCAATTATTCCAGCAGCACTATTACATCCTACTATAACAGCTACCCCGCAAGCAAAAAATGTTAGTGCAAAAGTACCTACAAATTCAGAAATATATTTTTTCATTTATCCTCCTCTATAATAAATTATAAAATAAAAGTATAAAAAATGTCAAAAATTATCTAATAAGAATAAATATTTAGATAATTTTTGCTATAATCTAAATATATGTAAGGAGATAAGATGAAGTATTATATTTATGACTTTGATGGAACAATTTATGATGGTGATTCTTCGGTAGATTTTTTTAAATTTTGTCTTAGTAAAAATAAAAAAATAATTAAGCTTATACCTAAAATAATAATTAAATATCTATCATATAAAGCTAAATACATTTCAATAACTGATTTTAAAGAATATGTTTTTTCTTTTTTGAAATATTTTCAAGATGCTGAAGATTTAGTATATGAATTTTGGTCAATTAACGAAAGAAAAATAAAAAAGTTTTATTTAGATAAAGAACATTCAAAAGATATAATAATATCTGCTTCACCAGAGTTTTTACTTAAACCAATATGCCAAAAACTTAAAGTAAAGGATTTAATTGCATCTGAAGTTGACATTAAGACTGGAAAGTTTACAGGAAAGAATAATCGTGGAGAAATAAAAGTTAAAAATCTATATGCTAAATATCCTAAAATAATAATTGAAGAAATGTATAGTGATAGTATGCATGATAAGCCATTATTTCTTTTGGCAAATCATAGCTACGTAGTAAAGAAAAATAAAATATATGATTATGATACATACAAACCTAATTTTATAAAAAGATTTTGGAATTGGGGATGGGGCGTGTATC
>CACXEC010000027.1 GCA_902766545.1 uncultured Erysipelotrichaceae bacterium
GTCCCTTCAGAAATAAAGAAACATAAATGTTATGAAAAACCAGGAGTTCGTAGAAGAAATGAACTTAAAGAAAATATTAAGAATTCTCGTAAAAAGAATCGTAATAGAGACTAGGTGAATTTATGTTTGATAAAATAGTTAAAGATTTAACTGATGCAATGAAAAACAAAGAAACGGTAAAATTAGATACTTTAAGAATGCTTAAAAGTGCTTTAAAAAACGAAGAAATTAATAAAAGAAGTCCTCTAACTGATGATGAAGTTATAGGAGTAATCAAAAAGCAAGTTAAATTAAGAAAAGACTCTAAAGTAGAATATGAAGGATATAATCGTTTAGATATTGCTGACAAGTTGCAAAATGAAATTGATATTTTAAGTGTTTATTTACCTCCTGAATTATCTGAAGAGGAGATTATAAAGATTATAGACGAAACTATAGCTGAATTAAATCCTGATGGTATGAAAGGTATGGGTCTAGTTATAAAGTCAATTAGTTCTAAGTATGGCACTAGAGTTGATATGGGACTTGTAAGTAGACTAGTTAAAGAAAAATTAATGAACCAATAGGTTCTTTTTCTTTTGGTTATGTGTTAAAATTAATTTTATGAAGAGATATTTAAAATATATAATTTTGTTATTTATATTTGTTTCTAGCATTATATTTATGAATAATAATGCTGATCTTTATGATACTCCAATTTTAAAAGTAACTGATATATCTATAAATGATACTAAAGAGCAAATAAATAATAATTTAAAAGAAAAATATTATTATGAGACGATATCTGGCAATATATTAAATGGAAAATTTAAAAATAAAAAATTGTCATTTGAAAATGTTAGAACTTCATCTAGAGTATATGATGATGAGTATGCTTTAAACGATGAAGTATTTGTTAATATTGATGATAATGAAAATATTTCTGAAGTTATAAATCTTCGAAGAGATAAATATCTAATTCCTTTATTTGTTTTTATGATATGTTTATTATTTTTAGTTGGTGGATTAAAAGGGTTATTTACTTTTATTAGTTTAATAACAAATGTCTTTATTATATATTTAATTACAGTTTTAAGAGATGCTAATATTAATATTTTTTTACTTTTTAGTATCGCTTCAGTTATAATGTGTTTTATATCCTTAACGCTTACTAGCGGTTTAAATAAGAAAACATTGGTTGCAAGTTTATCTTCAATAATTTCTTTATTTATAACATTTATAATTTCTTATATTATTATTTTAATATTTAATTGGGATATTCCTTATTGGTATATGGATTATGCGGATATTTTATATGATTATAAAGAGGTATTTTTATCAGGTGTTTTAATTAGTGGACTCGGTGCTATTATGGATATTGCAATTAGTATTTCTTCTACTTTGAATGAATTAATTGTGAATAATCCCAAAATTAGTATTAAAACTTTAAAGAAATCAGGTTTAGTTTTGTCAAATGATGTTATGGGAACAATGTTGAATGTTTTATTGTTTACTAGTATTTCAGGATCTATACCAATGCTTATTTTTGTTATGCGAAATAATATAAGAATATTTACGGCAATTGGAATGTATGCAAAACTTTCTCTTATTACATTTATGACTGGATGTATTGGAATAATAGTAACAATTCCAATTAGTATGTATTTAGCTATTTACTTCTTTAAAAGGAGGAAAAAATGATATTACTTATATATGGAATAGTACTTATAATTTTAAGCATTATAATGGGTAAAAAAAGAGGGGTAAGAAGCGTATTATCTTTACTAATTAATTTTATAATTATTGTCTTTTCATTAGTCTTTATTAATTTAGGATTTAGTATTTATTTTATAACTTTTTTAGCCTATTTAGGTATTTCCTTAATAATTATATTTTATTTAAATGGATATAACATAAAAACTAAGTCCGCATTTATAGGTGTTATAATAGTCACTATTATAAATAGTTTAATTATAATGTATCTAAACAATAAACTTCATTTGGGTTCTTTTTCTTATGAATTTGTAGATGAGATATCCGCGAATTCATTTAATATATCTCTTAGTTTAAAACAAATATCTTTTATGGTTTTATTATTTATTTGTACCGGTAGTATATGTGATACAGCTGTTGCGATATCTTCCGCTTTATATGAAATAAATAGTAATGCAAAACTTAGCAAAAAAGAATTATTTAAATCCGGAATGAATGTTGGGAAAGATATTATTGGCACTACCGTTAATACTTTATTATTTTCTTTTATAGCTGGATTTATTGGTTATATTTTATGGCATAATTATGATAGTTTTTTAGATATACTTAATTATCATGGATTTGCATCGGAAGTAATTGAACTAATATGTGCGATTATCGGATGCTTACTTATTATTCCAATAACAACATTTATTGAAATTAAGTTATTAAAAAAGAATTAATTATAGTTCTTAAGCTAAAAAATTAAATATTAATCTCAAGCATATAATTAAATGGTGATATTATGCTTGAGATTTTTAATAATGCTTTAAGAGATAATAAGTTTTATATTTGTATGTATCCTAATCATGTCTATATTTATAATTATAGTGAAATTATAAGTTTTAATAATGATATTATTTTAATTAGATTAAATAATTTAAAGGTAAAAATAAAGGGTAGTAAATTACATATTCTAAAAATGGAAAATAATGAACTCTTAGTAAGTGGTTTAATTAGTGGTGTAACTTATGAATAGGGTTATTATAGAAGTATGTGGAAGTAGTAATAAGTTTATAAATAAATGTATTCAAAATAATATAAATATTAAAGATATTAATTATATTGATGATGATAATTTAAATGCTAATATTGATATTAGTGATTTTAAAAGACTCAAAAAGGCTTGCTATTTTTGTAAAATTAAAATAATTAAATATGAAGGTTTTAACGGAATAAAGTTACATTTAAGAAACAATATCTATGTGTATCTTTTATTTTTGTGGTGTTTTATTTTAATGGATATACTTTCTTCTTATATTGTTAAAATAGATGTTATTCATGAAAATAGTAAAATAAGAAATCTTGTTATGGATGAATTGGATAGTCACGGTATTAGAAAATATACTTTAGCTTTTTCTTTTGATGAGCTTGAAAAGATAAAAAATGAAATACTTGATGATAATCCTAATACTTTAGAGTGGATGAGTATTACTAGAGTTGGTATGAGTTATGTTATTAGAGTAGAAGAAAGAATTATTAAAAAAGATATAGTTAATGATTTGCCTCGCAATATTATAGCTGGTAAAGATGCATTAATTACTAAAGTAATTTCATCAAAAGGTGAGGTTATGGTTAGAAGTAATGACTATGTGAAAAAGGGAGATATACTTATTAGTGGAGAGATAAAACTATATGATGAGATTAAATCTTTAGTTGCTGCAAGCGGTAGTGTATATGGTAAAGTTTGGTATGAAGCGGATGTTATAGTTCCTCTTTTTGAAGAAAGAAAACTTGATACTAATAGAAGTAGATATAATATTAGTTTTAATAATAAAGTTTTATTAAAAAATAAATATCCTTTATTTAGATTAGATAGAATAAAAGAGATAAATATTTTAGGGCTAAAAATTAAAATATATAAGGAACTTGAATATGTAAAAGAGGTGCATAAATATTCTAGTTTAGAAATGGATAATTTGGTAAGTCAAAAAATTGAAGAGTCATTCTCAAAAAAATTTAATGGTGATGGAAGGATTATTAGTCAAAAAGTTTTGAAAAAAGAAGAAAAAAAGAGTACAATAGAATATAGAGTATTTGTTGTTACTAATGAACTTATTAGTAAATATGAAAATATTGAATTGAGGGATGATAATGATTCCGGAAAAAGCACTTGATATTATTGTAAATTTATGGCCGATGCTGACTTTAATTTCAGTTGTATTAATTACAATGAGATTATCCTATTTGATATGTAATAATAAAAAAATATCTATATATAAAGAGCTTATTAGTTTATGTTTTATTATTTATATTATGCTTTTATTTGAACTTGTAACTACAACTGATTTTGAGTCTTTTAGTAATAATTTTATACCATTTAGAGAAATGTTTAGATATGACTTTAATAGTAAATTATTTTATCGTAATGTAATTGGTAATATTATTATATTTGTTCCTTTTGGATATTTTGCTAGTTATTTTTGTAAAAGTAGTAAAGTGTATCCTAGTTTTATAATTACATTGATAACTAGTTTAACTATTGAAATTATTCAGATGGGAATAGGTAGAAGCTTTGATATTGATGATATTATTTTAAATATTTTAGGTGGTTTACTTGGCTATATCTTATATATAATTACAGATAAAATATTTAGAAAATATAGTGAAAAGTTTAAAAATAATCTTTTGTTAAATTTTATATGTATTATAATGATTATAGTATTATCTTTAATAATACTTAATTTGTATGGAGTGGGTTTAAATGTTTGATATTGTCGATAAATATAATTATAGGGATTATGAATACTTATATGATTTATTAGGGTATGCTTTAGAAAAATTAGATGAAGAAAATAGCACGTTTACTTTAATACTTACTGATGATGAAGAGGTTCATTATCTAAACAAAACTTACCGTAATATAGATAGGACAACTGATGTATTAAGTTTTGCATTAAATGATACTGGTAAATTACCAGGTCCAATTAATGTTTTAGGAGATATTTATATAAGCATTCCTAAAATGATAGAACAATCTAAAGAATATGGCCATAGTGAAAAAAGAGAACTATCATTTTTAGCGCTTCATGGACTTTTACATTTGCTAGGATATGATCATACATTAGGCGATAAAGAAGAAAAAGAAATGTTTGACTTACAAAAGGAGATATTGAATGAAAAAGGCATTATCAGTTAAAAGACTTTCTAAATCGTTTTCATATGCTGCTCATGGATTTATAAAATCATTTAGAGAAGAAGCTAATATGAAACTTCATATTTTAATTACTTTAGTAGTAATATTATCTGGCTTTTTATTTAATGTTAGTAAAATGGAATGGATTGTTTTAATCTTTTGTATTGGGCTCGTAATTGGGGCAGAACTGCTTAATACAGCAATTGAAAACTTAGTTGACTTAGTTACTAAAGAAAAAAGTAATCAGGCGGCATTGGTTAAAGATGTATCGGCTTCTTTTGTTCTTATATTAAGTATTATGTCAGCAATTATTGGTTTAATCATTTTTATTCCTAAATTTTTAGAATTTATTGGGGTGATTTAATGTTTGAAAATTTAAAATTAATTATTAAAAATTCTTATAGTCCATTATCTAATTATAAAGTTGCATGTGTTCTTAAGTGCAAAAATGGTCAAGAATTTATTGGAGTAAATATTGAAAATCCATCATTTAAAAGTGGATTATGTGCTGAACAGGTTGCTATTGGATCAGCAATTAGTGAGGGATATAAAAGTGAAGATTTTGATTCTTTATATGTTCTTGGAAGTGGAAGTAAAATATGTACTCCTTGTTTTTTGTGCCGTGAACTTTTAGTAGAGTTTTTTGATGCAAACGCTAGAGTTGTTTGTTATAATAAGAATGGAAAGAGTAAAGAATTTTTAATTAGTGACTTATGTCCTAATTCTTTTGAGTTGGAGTGATAAGATGGTTAATGAGTTAGAAAGACTTTTATCTAATAGTCATGCTCCAGGTGGAAGTTTGTGCTTTAGTAGCGTTGTATTAATGAAGGATAATACAACATTTGGTGGTGCAATAGTAAAAAATGATATATTCAGGGACGCTATATATGCTGAACAAATAGCTATAGCTAGAGCAGTAACTGCAGGATATAAAAAAGGTGATTTTGAAGCTATTTATATTATGGTTGGATCTAATAGTATAAATGATTTAAAGTATATAAATAAAGATATGATTTTGGAGTTTTTTGAACCCCAAAAGGAAGTTTTTTTATATGATTTAAATCGAAATTTAAGAATTATAAAGGTTGGTAATTTATTCGAAAATATTTATTAAGGAGGTTTTTATGAAAAGTGGATTTGTAAGTATAATTGGTAGACCCAACACTGGTAAAAGTACACTTTTAAATACAATACTAAATACGCATTTAGCCATTGTATCTAATGTTGCTGGTACTACAAGAAATGCTATACAGGGTGTTTATAATGATGATGATACTCAAATTATATTTATAGATACGCCGGGTATTCATAAACCACAAGATAAACTTGGTAAGTATTTAAATAAGCAATCTTATGAATCTTTAGAAGATATTGATGTTATATTATTTGTTGTTGATGCAAGTGTACATTTAGGTAAGGGAGATGCTTATATTTCCCAAATGTTTAAAAATATTACGACTCCAGTTATTTTAGTTTTAAATAAAATAGATAAACTAAATGATGAACAAATACTGAATGCTATAAATGAATATAAAGATTTGTATAATTTTGCTGATATTATACCAATTAGTGCCCTAAAAGATGATAATATTAGTAGATTACTTCGTGTTATAAAAAAATATTTAACGGATGAAATAAAGTATTATGATGATAATACGATAACTAATACTAGTTTAAAGTTTTTATTAGGAGAATTAGTAAGAGAAAAAGTTTTAAATTTAACTACTGAAGAAGTTCCTCATTCTGTAACTTGCGCAGTTACTCATTTAAAGGATAATGGGAATATTTTTGATGTGTATGTAGATATTATTATTGATCGTAATTCTTTAAAGAAAATTATTATTGGTGCTGGTGGTTCCATGCTTAAAAAAATAGGCATGATGGCTAGACGGGATATGGAAGAATTACTTGGAAAACAAGTATATTTGGAATTATATGTAAAGACAATTAAAAATTGGCGTGATAAAGAAAGATATTTAAGCGAACTTGGCTTTAAAGACTTTTAAGGTGGTTGAAATATGAAAAAAACTAGAATTCAAATTGGAGAAGAAACATATAAACTTATATTAGAGACTGGTCGTTATCATGATAGTATATTATCTATATGTCAAATATATAGTATTTTATATGGTACAGTAAGAGGATATATGAATCTATACCGTAATAGAGTAGTGTCTCCAAAACCTAGTACGAGTGAAGAAGAATTATTTAAAAGAATTAGGCTTAATGATAAATATAATTATCGCACTGTAGTAAATCCTGATTATACTTTTTTAGATGATATTATTGGCGCATTACTTCGTGCTAATAATTCAAATGATATAGAGACTATTATTAAAAAGTATGATGTTGTTACTGTTAAGAAAGTTATTTTAGAATATATAGCTGGTGCAGATGCTAGCGTAGAATTGGAAGATAAGAAAAAGTTAACTGATGCAATAGATATTATAGATGAACTAACTAAGAGAAAAGAAAAAGGAATAGGTCCTATTGGGGAATCAAGAATAAGAATTAAAGAGTTAATTGAAAGATATTTAAATAGTAGTGATATTTTTCTAGATAGAATATTCTTTGATTTTTATAGTATTAATAATAGTGTTTCTCATATAATGCCTACGCTTGAATCATTTGCTAAAGATAGCCCAGAAAATATGGCTTTATATACTTCTTTTTTAAAAACTAAAGAAGAAAGATTAGCTAGATTAACTAGTGGACTTAAAAAGTTATTAGATTCAGTTCCAATAAGTGCGATAACAAGTTTGGATATTGAGCTTGCTAGTGGTATGAGTATTAAAAAACTTGGTAATATTATTTTAAAGAGAGAAATTGTAGATGCTTTAGGTAGAAAAAGCGTAGATTTTATTAATAGAAAAATAAAATCTGAATTAGTACATTATCGTATATATAGTAAAGAAGATGCTAAAAGTATTGTGCTAGTGTATCGCGGTAAAAAAATGGATGAGTCAGATCTTGATGAAATATGGAGATTCTTATTAGATAATAATATTGAACCAACTTATGCAAATATTGTTTATGCATTTAGAAAAATGTTTTTATCTATTGAAGAAGAAATTGGTAAAAAAGCCTATGAAAGATATATTTTGGGAAACGGTGCTTCTTATTGGGATTTAATTAAAGAATATAATATAGATACTGAAACTATAAAAAAGTATATAACTAAATATCGTAAGAGACTAATAAATCCTAGACCGACTGAAAAAGAAGAAAGTAAATATCGTTTATTAGAAAGAGGATTAAGTGATAATTATAGCAATTTAAATAATCTTATTAATGATTTAATAAATGCGAGTATTGATGATGATCTTTTAAAAATAGTAAATAAGTATAAACTTGTTGCTATTAGAAATGCTGTAAGAGAATATTTAATTAGTTGTGATGATCCAGTTATTAGTAAGAAAATATCTTTAGCCTTATCAAAAATTATGCAAATGCGAGTAAATAACAGCGCAGTTCCTAGTTCTAAAATTACTTTAAGAGATTTAATATATGAGTATATTGAAAGTGGAGATGTTTATCCGGATTTTATTGTTACAAGAAATGGTAAAGACATTAAACTTTTTAATCACAGTATTAATCATCCAGAAAGTACTGCAGATGATTTTAAACGAGATATAGAATATTTTAAGAAAGTAAAAGAAGATAGAATTCAAAGGTTTATTTTACTTGCTGAAGAATTATCTAATCTTATGGAAAAAAAGGTTTTAAATGTATTAGATGCTCAGTTAATATCTAAAATGAGTATTAAAGAATTATGTCTTTATTTAGGTAAAACAGAGGTGTTATCAGTTTTAGGTAGAAAAAATTCCATGGAACTTATATCATTTATTCGTAAAGGCGCGGGGAATATGCGTAAATATTCTAAGGAAGAAGCCTTAATGATTAAATATACTTATAATGGCAGGATGATGACAGCTGAAGATATTAATAAAATTTTTACATTTCTTAATGATAATAATTTAGATGTTACATATAGCAATATTATTTTGACTTTTAATAAAATGGTTAAAGGGGAAATCGTAATTTCAAGTAATTTGAATAAGAATTAAATTATATGCCCACTATATAAATAGAAAGTGGGTTTGTTTATGGATAAAAAAGAAGCCTGGGAAAAATTTAAAGAAACAGGAAAAATAGAATATTATTTATTATATAAAAGAGGTTAATAATGTTAAAAAAAGTAGAGGGTATAATTATAAGTGAAACTAATTTTGGCGAAACCAGTAAGATAATAAATTTATTAACTGATGATGGTATAATTGGCATAATGGCTAAGGGGGCTAAAAGCATTAAAAGCCCACTTAGAAGTTATACATTATCTTTAACTTATGGTGAGTTTAATATATATTATCATGAAGATAAACTCTCTACTTTAAAAAGTGCTGATGTTATTAATGAATTTAAAAATATCAAAAAAGATATAACTTTAATTAGTTATATGACTTATCTTTGTGATTTAGCTTCACAAGTCATGAAGCAAAACCAAAATAAGGATATTTATAATTTATTAATCTCTTCGCTAAAAAAAATAGATAATGGATTAAATCCTATGATTATCACTAATATATATGAGATTAAATTATTAGATTATTTAGGTGTTGGAATTAATTTTAGTGAATGTGCAAAATGTGGTAGTATGAAAAATATTATTACTATAGATCCTGATGCTGGCGGATATATTTGTCAAAACTGTTACACTGATGAAGTTATTTATGAAGAAAAAGTACTAAAAATGCTAAAAATGTATTATTTAGTTGAAATAGATTCTATAAGCGATTTAAAGATAAGTGACAGTGTTATCTATGCTATAAATAACTTTATAAATATATATTATGATAGTTATACGGGTTTATATTTAAAAAGTAAGAAGTTTTTAGAAGAAATGACTAGCTGAAGATTCAACCTTGAATCTTTTTTTATTGCATAAAATTATTATGTATTATAAAATAATTATAGAAGGTAGAGTGATTTTTAAGCGGATAAAAAATCAAAGATAACGATAATTACATCCATAATTGCCCTAGCAATCGTAACTATAATTGTAACGTATGCCTATTTTAGTGCTAGAATAACTGGTATAGAAAGTGCAAGTACGATAAGTCTTACCGCCGGAACAATGGGTATTCATTATGCAGAAGGAAATGAAAATGTAAGTGTATCAAATATATATCCTAAAGCAGACCCATGGGTAACAAAGACATTTACTTTAACTGGAAATAATACCACAAATCAAACAATGGAATATGAAGTAGGATTAAACATCACAACCAATACTTTTAAAGGAGGACAATTATCCTTTAGCTTAGAAGTAGGGAATGGTAATATAGGAACATCTATGTCAGCAGTAACCAACAAAGCCATAACTAAAACAAGTGGAACTATGTTAATAGGAAAAGGATCATTTCCAGGACCTGTAACCAATGGAACCCAAACTTATACCTTAAAGATATACTTCTTAGATACCGGAAAAGATCAAAATATCAATCAAGGAGCAGTATTTAATGCTAAGATAACAGTAGGAGATAAGGGAAGCATTGCTAACGTAAATGAGTGCACCGATACAGCGCACCCAACTCCAGCTCAGGGAGATAAATATGTAAATGGACAATATACATATATTTATAGGGAAGAATATAATTACAGTATGACAACAATGTTTATTAGTGGTGAATGGAATAGTGAAGCTGTAACGTTGCAAAATATACCTGATGATGGTTGGGGAGTTGTTTTGACAGATAGTATTGCAACCGGAGGTGAATCTACTGATCCAGTAACTTCGCCATTATGTACAAGTATTAATGGTAAGCCGGTAGTGAGTATGTCTGGTACATTTGCTGGTAGTAAAGCGACAAGTATAGATTTAAGCTCATTTAATACTTCAAATGTAACAAGTATGTTTTGGATGTTTGCTTCTATTTCTGCCACCACATTAGATTTAAGCTCATTTGATACTTCAAGTGTAACAAATATGGGTGGTATGTTTTTTAATAGTTCTGCCACCGCATTAGATTTAAGCTCATTTGACACTTCTAATGTAACTGATATGCAAGATATGTTTGAAAACTGTGCCGCTACAACAGGATACGCAAGAACGCAAGTTGATGCTAATCGCTTCAATAATGTTGCAGGATCTTTATCTAATGGTAATAATCCAGAAACGGAAATTCCTAATACATTAACATTTGTTGTTAAACCTTAATTAATAAAAGACTATTAAAATAGTCTTTTTTATTGTATAATTGTGTTTATGGAAGTGGTTCTTATGAATTTAAAAGATTTATATATTAATTATTTTGTTGGTAAAGGGCATAAGCAAATTCCTTCTGCGCCAGTTGTTCCTGAAAATGATGCATCAGTACTTTTTAATACTGCTGGTATGCAGCCGTTAATTCCTTATTTAATGGGAAAAGAGCATCCTTATGGTAATAGATTATGTGATTACCAAAAATGCATTCGTACGAATGATTTGGATGAAGTTGGTGATACTACTCATCATACTTTTTTTGAGATGCTTGGTAATTGGTCTTTAGGTGATTATTTTAAAGAAGAGTCAATTAGTTATAGTTTTGAATTTTTAACTAAAGTATTGAATATTCCAGTTGAAAGACTTGCTGTTACTGTATATGAAGGTGATGATAAGATTCCAAGAGACGAAGTAAGTGCATCTGTATGGAAAAAGTTAGGAATAAGTGAAAATAGAATAGTATATTTAGATGCTAGTCATAACTTCTGGATTGCTGGTGAATCTGGCCCGTGTGGTGGTGATACGGAAATATTCTACTTTAGAAGTGAAGAAGAAGTTCCAGATACATTTGATCCAGAAGATGATAGATGGGTTGAAATTTGGAATAATGTTTTTATGGAGTATTATAAAGATGCTGATGGTAATGTTACAGAGTTACCTAAAAAGAATGTAGATACTGGTATGGGAGTAGAGCGTACAGCAGCTATTTTAGAGGGTGTTAATGATAATTATTTATCTAGCATATGGATTGATGTAATTAAAAAAATAGAAGAAATATCGCATTTAAAATATGATGATAATAAAAAATCTATGCGTATTGTAGCAGATCATATTAGAACTGCTGTCTTTATTTTAGGTGATAATGCTCATGTAGTACCTTCTAATACCGATAGGGGTTATATACTTAGAAGATTAATAAGACGTGCTATACGTCATGCCAGATATTTAAATATTGATAATAATTCTAATTGGGAAGAAGAAATCGCTAGTTTAATTATTGATAAATATTCAAAATATTATAATGAGCTTTTAGATAATAAAAGTATTATTATTGAAGAATTAAAAAAAGAAAAAGATAAATTTAATCACACATTAGAAAAGGGTCTAAGAGTTTTTGAAAAAGAAACTAGTGGATTAAGTGAAATAAGTGGTGAACTTGCATTTAAGTTATATGATACTTTTGGTTTTCCAATTGAGCTTACTATAGAGGAAGCTGAAAATAGAGGTTTAAGTGTTGATGTTAATGGCTTTAATGAAAAGTTTAAAGCTCATCAAGAGTTATCAAGAACAGCATCTAAAGGTATGTTTAAGGGTGGACTTGCAGGAGATTCTGAAATTGAGACTAGATATCATACAGCAACTCATTTACTTAATGCGGCTTTAAAGATAGTTGTTGGACCTAATTGCCATCAAATGGGTTCTAATATAACTGATGAGAGAATGCGTTTTGATTTTACTTGTGATCATAAACTTTCTGATGAAGAAAAGCAGAAGACTGAAGATTTAGTAAATAAATGGATTAATGAAGGACTGGATGTAACTGTTAGACAGATGCCTAAAGAAGAGGCTGTGAGGTTAGGAGCAGAAGCAATGTTTATTGAAAGATATCCAGATATAGTTACTGTATACTCTGTTGGGGATGTTTCTAAAGAAATATGCATGGGGCCACATGTAAAGAACTCTAAAGAAGTTGGTAAATTTAAAATTATCAAAGAAGAAGCTTCATCTGCTGGTGTTAGAAGAATTAAAGCTATAGTAGAGGACTAGGTCCTCTTTTTCTTGACTTTTATAGGTTAATTGTTATAATATTTTTTAACTTTTTAGGGGGGGATTGTTATGAAGGTTACGGAATTATCTAATGATAAAGTTTTAGAATTATATGAAAAATCAATTAAATCACATATTGAATTTATGGCTGCTGTTAGTGAAGTACAAAAATATTTAAGTAAAATAAGTTCATATGAAATTGAAGTTCGAAGTGGGTATGAATTTAGATTGAATGCTTTAGAAAAAATAATTAGTGAAAGGGGTCTAATTATTCCTGAAGAGTGGACTAAATATCCAAGTGCGCCAAATTATAGAATGATGCTACGTGTACTAGAACTTGAAAAAGTAAGGAGACTTAGTTTAGTTCGATGCAATGAACAATCTGAATATGATTTAAGACTGAAGGAATTAAATCGCGAATTTGAATTTTTAACTGATGAAGTCTTTTTATCTGCTTTGGATGATGCCAATATTTTAAATAGTAAAATGTCAGATGCTGAATTAATAGCGCAAAGAGTTCTAGAAAAACACGGTTATTTTAATAGAATATCAATAATTGCGCCTTATATTAATCGTTATTGGGATGCTTCTACGGTTGTAAAGTCTCGTGGGTATATTATAGTCGATAGACCTGCTTTAAATACTTTAGTAGATGAATTGGATGTTTTATCAGCTTTAGAAGATGGATTGGTTTCTGAACTTGCTAAATCCGATGATGAAGATGAGAAATATATTATTAAAGCTATTTTTGGTGAGACAATGAGTGATAAGGAAGAAATAATGGCTTTAATTAAAAAAAACAATGATAAAGTTAAGAAGGTAGTTAGTAAATAACTATCTTTTTTTGACAAAATTTATTTAAATTAGCACTCATATATTGACAAGTGCTAAGCATAATATTATAATGATATTAGCATTTTTAATAAAAGAGTGCTAAAAGGAAGTGATTGTGTGAATAATCGTCAAAATGAACTTTTAAGATTAATTGTCGAAACATATATTAAGACAGTAAAACCAGTTGGTTCTAAATCTTTAGTTAAAAAACTTAGATGTTCCAGTGCGACAATTAGAAATGACATGGCACGTTTGGAATCTCTTGGTTATTTAGAAAAAACTCATACATCTAGTGGTAGAGTTCCTTCAGAAGCAGGATATAAATATTATGCAAATAATTTAATGAAAGAGCGAGAAGTAACTGATAGTGAAATTAATAAACTTCAAACTATTCTTAGTAATAAAAACCTGGTAATTAGTGATGCTATAATTAAGTGTATGGAAATTATTAGTGATATTACGAACTATACTGCTGTTGTTTTAGGTAAAGAAAGTGATAGTAATACATTAAAGCATGTTAGTATCGTGCCTATTGATGATAAAAAGGTAGTAGCGGTTGTAGTTACTAATACAGGTCATGTTGAAAATAAGCAATCTATTATTCCTGATGATATTAGTATAAATGAAATTGTTAAAGCTTGTGAAATAATTAATAAAGAACTAGTTGGTACTAAGCTATCAGATATAAGTTCTAAATTAGAATTTGAAATAAAACCCGCTATTGCTAGTAAAATTCATGAATATGAAAGTGTTATGAAGTTTTTCTATGATGCTTTTAATGATTTTACTGTTAAAAATAGTGATGTATTCTTTGGCGGTAAAACAAATATTTTAAAGCAGCCTGAATATAATGAGCCTGATAAGATCAAAGGTATGATAAGCAAGCTAGAAAATATTGAACTTGTAAAGAAGATTGAAACTGATGATAAAGAAATTAATATTTTTATTGGTGAAGAAAATAAATTTGATAATAATGTCACAATCATTAAGACTAGTTATAATTTAAATGGTGGAGAAGGAACACTTGCAATTATTGGTCCTAAACGGATGGAATATGATAAAGTTGTTTCTTTATTAAACTATTTAAAAAGCTATATAGAGAGGTAATATATGGAAAAAGAAAAAATAGAAAATTTAGAAGAAACTCCTAAAGAAGTTAAAAAAGAAAAAAAGAAAAAAGATCATCATAATGATGAACTTATTAATAAATTGGAACTTGCTTTAACTGAAGAAAAGGCTAAAAGTATAAGAGTTCAAGCAGAAATGATGAACTTTAAAAAAAGAAAAGAAGATGAACTAGCCAGCTTTCTTAAATATGCTAATAGTGATTTGATTACAGATTTACTTCCGATAGTTGATAATTTTGAGAGGGCTATTAAAATGGATTCTGAGGATCCAACAGATGAAATTAGTAGATTTTTAGAAGGATTTAAAATGATATATACTAATTTACTAAATGTATTAAATAAATGTGAAGTTAAAGAAATTGCGGCCGATGGTGTGGAATTTGATCCAAAATATCATCAAGCTGTTCTTACTGAAAAAGATGAAAATAAGCCTTCTGGAGTAGTACTTGAGGTACTTCAAAAAGGCTATATGTATAAAGATAAAGTTATTAGACCAGCGATGGTGAAAGTAAATGAATAATGATTATACTATTCTAGATATTAAAACTAATAAATATATAAAAAATGTTAGTTATAAAATAATACCTAAAAGCATGGCTAAAATTATTAAAACTTTAAATCAAAAGGGATATAGAATTATTAAATTGATTCCTGCTGATGTTTGTAGATATCAAGTATTTGAAATCTTAAATCTGGATGATAAAAATATTTTAAATGAGAAAGTATTAAAAAATATATGCTATACATATATATTAATTCAATTTCATGATAAATGCAGTTTTAATAGTACGCCAGAAGGGTTTTATTGGTCAAAAGATTTTAACGTATTTATAGGTAATATAAATTATTATGAAGAAAATCCTTTTAGATTAAAAAGTCTAGAAGATTTGGATAAAGAAATAAAAGGAAAATATAATATACTCGAAAAATGGGCAAATAGTTTGCCTGATATAATTGAAAGGAATGATGAAAATGAGTAAAATTATAGGTATTGATTTAGGTACAACAAATAGTTGTGTCGCTGTATTAGAAGGTGGAGAACCTAAAGTTATTGTTAACCCTGAAGGAGACCGTACAACTCCTTCTGTAGTAGCTTTTAAGAAAGGTGAAGAATTAGTTGGTGTTACTGCTAAAAGACAAGCTGTAACTAATCCAGAAAATACGATTTCATCTATCAAAAGATCTATGGGTACATCCGATAAAGTTGAAGCTGAAGGAAAAAAATATACTCCAGAAGAGATAAGTGCCAAAATCTTGATGAAACTAAAAAAAGATGCTGAAAGCTATTTAGGCGAGCCAGTTACCAAAGCAGTTATAACTGTTCCTGCATATTTTAATGATGCTCAAAGACAAGCCACTAAAAATGCCGGTAAAATTGCTGGCTTAGAAGTAGAAAGAATTATTAATGAGCCAACTGCGGCATCTTTAGCATATGGCTTAGATAAACAAGATAAACAACAAACTATCTTAGTTTATGACCTTGGTGGTGGTACATTCGATGTATCTATTCTTGAACTAGGTGATGGTGTATTTGAAGTTAAATCTACTTCTGGTAACAATCATTTAGGTGGAGATGACTTTGATAAATGTGTAATGGATTATTTGGTAGCTGAA
>CACXEC010000028.1 GCA_902766545.1 uncultured Erysipelotrichaceae bacterium
GTATGACATTCTTCATCTACCATATATGTTGAAAGCCAATCTCTTATCCATTTACTATTTGTCTCTAAATATCTTCTTTCATAATTGTTAACAATTCCTTCATAAGTATCTTTTACGTATCTTTTATTGCCATTTTTACTAGTGTATTCATAGTCTAATACTTCATTAGTTCCATAAAGAATTATATTTAATTCGTCTTTAGATAGGTCTTTTACTTTCTTTGTTAAATCTATATGATAATAATTACATACCGTTTGCAACTGGGTTAAAGCAATATTTTGATCAATACTAAATCCTTTTATTGCTCCATCTAAAATACTTATATTTTTATCTGGTATTAATAAATCTAAACTTAAACTTTGCTTAATTCCTAATCCTTTACAATCTGGACAGGCTCCATATGGAGCATTGAAAGAGAATAATCTTGGTTCAAGTTCTGGCAATGAAAAATTACAATCTGGACAAGCATAATGTTCACTCATTAATATTTCTTCTCCACCAATTATATTTATTAATACTTTTCCATCAGCTAATTTAGTACTTTGCTCAATTGATTCAAATATACGACTTTTTTCTTCAGGGTCAACTACTATACGATCTACGACTACATATATATTATCTTTCTTATTTTTTTCTAATTTAATTTCCTCTGACAAATCATACATTTGACCATTTACACGTACTCTTGAATATCCTTTTTTTCTTAAATCATTAAATAAGTCTTGATGAGTTCCTTTTTCTCCATGAACGATTGGAGCTAGTATTTCTATTTTAGTTCCTTTTTCTAAACTTAGAACTTTTTTAGTCATTTCTTCAATGCTTTGACTAGTAATTGGTTTGTTATGTGTTGGACAATATGGAACACCAATACGAGCAAATAAAAGTCTTAAATAATCATAGATTTCTGTAACTGTTCCAACAGTTGATCGAGGATTATTATTAGTTGATTTTTGATCGATTGAAATGCTTGGTGATAATCCTTCAATTGAATCAACGTTTGGCTTTTGTGAGTTTCCTAAAAACTGACGGGCATAAGCACTTAATGACTCAATATATCTTCTCTCTCCTTCGGCATATATAGTATCAAAAGCTAAACTACTTTTTCCTGATCCTGATACTCCTGTCATGACCACAAGTTTATTTTTAGGTATTTCTATATTGATGTTTTTTAAATTATTTTCCCTTGCGCCTTTTACTATAATTTTATCCATAAAGTCACTTCCCTTGCATTAGTATTTTATCACAGTTTTAAAAAATTATAAAAAAAAGAATACTTTTGTATTCTTTATCTTCCAAAGGCAATATATTTAGCTTCTATATTAGGTCTATTACCATTTATCTCAGTATATTTTCCATAAGCAGTAATTAAATCTCCAACTAAAAATCCTTGATTATAATCTTTATCATTATATGATATGGTCATAATCTGTTCAACACCATTATCAAATAAATTAGCATTAATAGTAATCTCCATACTATTACTAAAGCCACTATCATATCCATCTACTGATAAAACTGTTCCAATTACTTTTACATCTTTATTCTTATAATCTTTTGGATGTCTAACTAGATTTTCAAAATCAACTAATACACAGTTCTTTTTATAGTCTTCTTTATAGTTAACATTTTCGCCAATTATATATCTATCAATAAAATGAAAACATATTATAGCTAATAAGAATACACATCCAAATACAATAAAGAATAATACTGCTATATTACTTTTTTGTCTTCTGCGACAATGTGGACATATAGTTAAACCTTTTTCAAACTCTTTATGACAATGAATGCACTCTGTCATTACTAATTCTGGTTTTGATTCAACAGTTACAGTTTCTGCTTCTAAATTTACAGTTTCATTTAATACAAGTGGTTTTTCTTCTTTTTTTATCGTTGATTTTGGAGTAGTTCGCTTTACTGTTTTCTTTTTGGTCTCACTACTCTTAGTAGTAGTTTTTTTAGTACTTGATTTTTCTTTAGTATTTTTCTTTGCTACCGGTTTCTTTTTACTTGTTTCCTTTTCCATTATAGACTCCTTTACTATAATCAAATTATATTATAAATATTCATAATTTTCAATTAAAACTTTTATTAATAATATCTCTTTATCTTACGTTATTTAAATAATTATCTAAAATGTCAAATAATTCTTTACTACTTTTGCATTTACATATTTCATTTTTAACAATACTACTTTGAGGAAGGCCCTTTATATACCATAGGGCATGAGTTCTTATCTCTAATATTGCTTGTCGTTCGTTTGTATCATTTAATAATAAGCTATAGTGTTTTTTTAACATGTTTATTTTTTCTTCGGCGCTTATTTTTTGAGGAAGTTTGCCACTTTCTAAATATTCAACACATTCTTTTATTAACCAAGGATTACCTAAAACTCCTCTACCAATCATCACTGCATCACATCCTGTTTCATCTAGCATTTTTTTTGCATCATAACATGATGTGATATCTCCATTACCAATTACAGGTATAGTTACAGATTGTTTAACTTTTTTAATTAAAGACCAGTCTGCATGACCACTATAACCTTGGCTTCTGGTTCTTGCATGAATTGTTATGGCAGATGCTCCTGCTTCTTCTGCACATTTAGCAATTATAGGTGCATTAATACTATTCTCATCCCAACCACTTCTGATCTTTATGGTTACTGGAACATTAACTGCTTCCACAACTGATCTAATTATTTCCTTTACTTTGTCAGGATTTTTTAAAAGAGCACTTCCAGCTTGACTCTTAATTGCCACTTTAGGAACTGGACACCCCATATTAATATCAATTATATCTGGATGCATCGTCTGTTCAACTAGTTTTGCGGCTTCAACAAAAGAAGTTACATCACTACCAAATATTTGCTGCGCAATTGGTCTTTCTTTTTCATCCATTTTGAGTAAATCGTATGTTTTGGCACTTTTATATACTAAAGCTTTATCACTAACCATCTCAGCATATATTAAACCTGCACCCATTTCTTTAATTATCTTTCGGTATGATGTATTACTAATTCCGGCCATTGGGGCTAATACGATTTTATTTTTTATTTCAACATTGCCAATTTTCCACATTAGAAAAACTCCACTTCATCGCCTTGATGTAAATCATATAGTTTTTCTTCTTCAGTATCAATGTGTAGTTCATCAAACCCTGGAATTGAAAGTTTTATATTAGCTGTAAAAAGATATGTATTATCTTTATAAATTTTTACTTCTTGTTTGTCTTCAAGATTTAGTTTTCTTAAAGTTTCTTCAGTTACATGAACATGTCTTTGTGCTTTTATAAGGCCAGATGAAAGAGATACTTTTCCTTTGGGACCAATTATATTAATAGGTAATGATTCAGATAAATCACCACTAGCTTTAGTTGGAGGATTTACACCTAAAATTTTACACTCAGAGTCAGATACTTCAATTTGGTTATAATTTCTAATTGGACCAACTACTCTTACATGCTCAATTATATTACCATTCCATTCTAAATCAACAGTAAATGTACTAGCATACTGATCTGGTTGATTTAAATAATTACGTACTGGTAAATCACTTTCGTTAAATAACTTATTAAATGTTTCAATATTCAAATGAACATGTCTTTTACTTATACCTACTGGTATTTTCATTTCAATCACCATATTTATTGTACAAAAATTAATAAAAAAAATCTATTTAAGTGTAATAGATTTTTATGAATTCAATTATTTTTTTCTAAATACTAAAAATTTACTTATTCCGTAATTCATTACTAAAATGATAAATTGATCTAAAAATTTGGCTGCTAAATCATTCATATGAATTAATTCAATAAATAAAGCCATACATCCAGTATCTACAATTAAAGTAAGAATTCTAGAACCTGCAAAAGAAATAAACTCTTTTAAAATACTTTTTACCCTACTATGAAAAACGAACCATTTGTTGGTAAAATATGCAAATATTACCGTAATTATCCAAGAAAATATGTTAGATAATACATAATTAAATTTAAAACCTTTAGCAAATAATGCATAAGTTAAAATACTCACTAGGGTAGTTAATGCTCCAACAATTAAATAGTTCCATAATTCTTCATTTTTATGATACACGCCCCATCCCCAATTCCAAAATCTTTTTATAAAATTAGGTTTGTATGTATCATAATCATATATTTTATTTTTCTTTACTA
>CACXEC010000029.1 GCA_902766545.1 uncultured Erysipelotrichaceae bacterium
AAATAGATCAGAAGTATATATGTATGGAAATAATGACTTAACGGGATTTAGTACGGTAAGAGTAAAGGTAATAGCTGAAAATGGAAACACATCACTTTATTCAATAGATATAGAGAAAGATGCGTTTAATGAAAGATTAGAAAAAATATTATCAATAAGTGCAGTTGGAGTAGCAGTTATTGGAAGTGTTATAATCATAATTAAGAAGAAAAATAGAAAGAGAAAAGAATATCTAGGTAATTAGATATTTTTGACAATTATTTACATATAATTATCAAAAATAATGGGGTAAAAATTAAAAAAGAGATTGATTTATATTTTATAAAATGATATGATTATTTTATAGTAAAGGAGGATATAGGAATGGAGAAAGGAAAGAAAGATGCTATACTTTTAACTGTAATTGCTATTGCTACACTTTTAGTTGCAATTGTTGGAGCAACTTTTGCATTCTTTACGGCTAGATTAACGGGTGCTGAATCTACTAATACAGTAACTATTACATCTGCATCAGGTGGTACAACTACTTTTAGTGGAGGATCTTCAATCACAGTTGAAAATATATATCCAAGAACTGAGGCTTGGGCTACTAAATCTGTTGTAATTACTTCTGCATCAACGTATGCTTATAAGTATAAATTGACTTTAAATTATACTAATAGTTTTAATGACGGTGAAGTAAAATATACAATGACCCCAGCTACTAATTATTGCTCAGTTTACGGTAAGTTAGATCAAGCATCATGTACTGCTGCCAGTGGAACTTGGGAAACATCTGCTGCTGGAAGTTTTACTACTAAAACTGGTTGGTTTAATAGTACTACTGGAAATGTTGATTTAGGTGAAGCAACATTTGCTGATCAATCTACTGCTGCTGCTCGTTCACATGCATATGTATTAACAATTACATATCCAGATACTGGAAATAATCAAAACTATGCATCAACTAATAATGGTTCTAGTGAGGATACTACAAATTCATCAAATAACCATAATAAAGCAGTTACTGCTTGGGTAACTATTACTGAATTAAATAGTTAATAATTATAGATAAGGAGGAAAAATAATGGAAAATAAATCAAATACATTGCTATTAACCGTAATAGCTGTTGCTACGCTTTTGGTTGCTGTTATAGGTGCTACATTTGCGTACTTTACTGCTCAAATTAGTGGTAATACTGATAGTCAAACACCTGTAGTTGTAAGATCTGCTACTTTAGAAATTAATTTTGCTGATGGCTCAAGTTCGTTAACTTTAGCTGATAAAGTTAAACCATCTGAAAGTGTAATCATTTCTAAAACATTTACATTAACTGGAAAAAATACTACAGCTAATACTGAATCAGAGCCAAGTGCGGCAAGAAGAATGCCATATGAATTATATTTAATGGTTCCTACTAATACGTTCCAATTAAATAATACTGTTACTGGAACATCTATTAGTTATAAATTAATTAATACAAAGCAAAGTGGGGCTACTCCTACTGCTGGTCAAATACCAAGTAATACTGGATACGTTCCTATTCCATGTACTACACTTGCTCCTGCTGGTGCAACATTAAAAGATAATTCAGATACATTACAAACATCTATTATTGGAAATGTAACAACTTACCATGATAATGGTGAAGTAGCAATAAACAATCAACCTGGTTTAAAATTAGGTCAAGGTTATTTTGAAGCTGGTGCTAATAATGTTGAACATGAGTATCGTGTAGATATTTACTTTATGGAAGATAATAAAAATCAAGATTATGATACTAATAAATCATTTAGTGCTTATGTAACTATTAGTGTTGGTAACCAAGCTACTGAAATTTCTACAAATTTTGCTGCTGCAAATTCAGGAACTGAGTTTACACCAGCTCCATAATATATTTACAATTAAAAGACCGTCTGGTCTTTTTTTATTGTTTTTTTTAATATTATAGATTATAATATTCTTAGAATATGAGGGTGTGCTTATGAAAGAAAAGAAGGTTAAAAAAGTTGGTAGTTTTTTTAATTATATTGGTAAGTTATTCTCTTCAGCTTTATTAATATTATTACTTTTGATTGGTGGCTTTTTAGTTTATTATTTAGTATCTGCTAAAATGGTAAGTAAGAATCCAACTTATGAGCCAAAAATAAATCTATATACTATTGTAAGTGGTAGTATGGAACCTACTATTAAAGTTTATGATGTTATTATTGATTTTAGAGTGAAAAACCCTGAAGATATTAAAGTTGGTGATGTAATTACATTTAAGTCGACTAGTAATATTAGTAGAGGATTAATAGTAACCCATAGAGTTATTGATGTTAAAGTTGTAAATGGAAGATATGAATATGTTACTAAAGGGGATTACAATCCAACCTCTGATACAGATACTGCTAAATTTGATAATATTATTGGAAAAGTAGTCTTAAAACTTCCTCAACTTGGTAGAGTTCAGTTCTTTTTATCAAGTAAGATTGGATGGTTCTTGGTTGTATTACTTCCTGCTACGTGCGTAATTATTTATGATATTATTAAACTTATTAGGTTATTATTAATCAAAAAAAGTAGTGATGAAGTTAAAGGTTTAAGTGACAATAAAAAAGTTGATGTATCTGATGAAGACATTGATATTAAAGATGTATTAAATAAGATTAATAAGAAAACAAAGCTTAAAGATTTGGAAAATCTTAAAGATCACAATAAAAATGAAGGGTAGTCCTTCTTTTTATTTGACTTTATTATTTTTTAGTGTTATTATAATTTGCAACTTATGTTTAGGGGGAAAATAAGATGTACGAAGAAAAGAGAGTAAGATTTAATTGGAAAGGTTTTTTTGTTAAGTTGCTAATTATATTAGTTGTTTTGGTATTAATAATTAAATTTCTACCAATAAATGGTGGTAAATTGGATGCTAATGGTCATACAAAGGTATTTAACAACAATTTAACAAAATTAAAAGAGGTAGGAAATAGTTATTTTAACAAGGATAATTTACCTAAAGGTGATGATGAAGTTAAAGTTACTTTAAAACAACTAATTAAAGCTAATAAAATTAAAACCTTAAAAGGTGCTGATAAAAAAGTTTGTAATGAAGATGCTAGTTATGTTAAATCTTACAAAAAAAGTATTGGATATGAACTTGAAGTATATTTAGAATGCAGTGGAGAGTCAGAAACTTCACATATTTATTTAGGATGTTATGATGGATGTAGTAAAACAACAACTACAACGACTACAAAAGTAGTTACTACTAAGAAATCTAAGAATAAATCTAATAGTGGTAATAGTAGTAATACTAATACTGTAAAGACTACAAGACGAGCTACAACTACAACAACTACTAGAATTAAAAAGTTTGTAGTTATATTTAATGAAAATGGTGGTTCAAAAATTAGTACACAATCAGTTAATGCGGGTAATATAGCGCTTAAACCAGTTGATCCTGTTAAAAATGGTTATAAGTTTGTTGGATGGTATTATAATAATTCTTTATATGATTTTAATAAGCCTGTTACGGAAAATATTGTATTAATCGCTAAATGGGAATTAAATAAAGATGTAAAAACATTATCTTATACTGATACAATTTATAGTGTATTAAGTACATATAATGAAGCTAATGAAGTAAATACTAAAAGTATATTAAAAGTACCTGACAATATAAACGAATTTAGTAATATTAAAGTAAAGAGTGTTACTTATATTAAAAATATAACTACTAATGATGATGTTAGTAATTATTTAAATAATAGAAATAAGTTTTTTGATTATGAAGAATCAAGTATTAATAATATTTCTATAAACAACTTTGGTACATTGGATAATATAGAATTATCTAAATATGTTGAAGGCACTAACGATAGAGCTGTTAAATGGAATGGATTAGTTAATAGTAAATGTAATAATCCTGTTAATAATACTTGTGTTTATGGTATAGTTTATCGCGTAGTTTGGGAATATAACATATAAAAAGTACTATTTTTTCTTAGTACTTTTTTCGTTTGTAAATGTTTCAATAATATACGGATCTTCTTCAGTTCCAGTTCCGCTTTTAACAATTAAATCTTTATTTATATTTGTAACAATTCTAATAGGTGTTGCATAACTAGTTTTATGTGTCGATGCTCCGACTGATGAAATTCTAAATGCTTGATATGATATGTCTTTATCACCAATGGTTGTCCAAGTCATTTTTAAAAAGTTAGAGAAATAGTTATAGTTTTTACATGATTCGTCTTTAATTGAATGACAGTTTTGATCAAGTGATGCAATATAATATTCATATGGATATATTAATCCAAAAGGATATGCATCGATTGTTTTTGAACATTCGATTGATTTATCGAATATATCGTCATTTATACTTCTTTTTCCTACACAGATTTCTTTTGATACGAAATATGATTTAATATCATCTGTAAATAATTCATAATTATTATAAATATCTTCAATAGAATCTTTTAATCTACTATTTATTTTATTTTCTTGAATATATTCATTAATACCAACATTTCCTAATTTATCTACATTATATCGATCATCCCAAGATGAATTAGGATATTTTCCAGTTGTATCAATAATTCTAATATCTCCATCATCGTATACTTTAATAATTCTAAATGTTATATTATTTAGTTTTAGGTAATTATTTACTGCTTCACCTCTAAATATATATTCATCATCAACTTTATACAGACCGCTTCCTTCAGTAACAATATTTTCTTCAGTGGTTAATGTATCATATATTGTTTTTGTTTTGTAATCTTTTCCACAGTCTAAATTTGGCAAATATAGTAAATGTCCATAATTATTTATAATTTTAACTGTTCCTTTACAAGTAGAATTGTTCTCAATTATTTCAGTTAAGTCTTCGATAGTTCCATCGTTTATGAATGATTGAAGCTCTACAGAAACTACATCTTTATCATTTTTAGGTAGTTGATCCTCTTTATCTTTATATCTATTCTTTGTAAGTGTAATCATGTATTTTTCAAAGTCTTTATATGAATATGTTTTGGGTTTGGCATTTCTTCTTGCACAACTACTTATAATTATTAATAATATAATTAATAAAATAAATATCCCCATTATAATAGCCATTCTTTTTATGATTGGGTTTTTATCCATTGAGTCTTTTAGTTTATTAAAAAAATCTTTTACGTTTTCCATTATTCACCTCATTATAAGTATATCAAAATGTCTTATTTATTACAATTTATAATTTAAAAAATTATAAATATGTGATATTATTTAATTAGGTGATAGTGTGAAAAATAAGAAAATATTTATATTAGGATTATTGCTTTTGTTAAGTGGTGTAGTTTTTGGTTGTGAAAAAGAAAATAATGCTAGTAATAACTCTAATGATAATAATAAAACTTCAGTTTCTAATCAGAATACAACTAAAGAAGTAGTTAAGAAAGTTAAAATTGTTGACGTTAATTCTAAGTCAAGACCTTTTGCTATTATGATTAATAATTTGGGTACTGCTAGGCCATTACAAAGCGGACTTCAGGACGCTTATATTATTTATGAAATGATTGTTGAAGGTGGACTTACAAGATATATGGCTTTATTTTTAGATCAAAATACTGAAAGGATTGGTTCAATTAGAAGTTCAAGACATTATTATTTAGATTATGCCTTAGAAAATGATGCAATTTATGTTCATCATGGTCAAAGCCCACAAGCTTCTTCAGATTTCGGTAAATTAGGTATTACTAGAATAGTAGTTGATGAGTCAAAAACTGGTTGGCGTGATAAAAGTTTAAAACAACAAGGCTATGCTACGGAACATACTCTATTTACGAGTATTGAAAAATTGAATAAAGGTCTTAGTGGAAAAAGAACTGAGAGAAATAATAATTTATTATTAAACTATAGTATTGAGGATTTAGATTTAACAAAATATGATAATAATAAAGTTGCTAATAAGGTAAGTATTAAATATTCTAATAGTGTAACTTCAAGTTATGAATATGATGAAGCAAATAAGGTATATAACCGTTTTGTAAATGGTAAAGCACATAAAGATTATGTTACAGGTAAACAATATACTTTTAAAAATATAATAACCTATAAAGTTAAAAATTTTAATATCAGTGGTGACGATAAAGGTCGTCAAGACATTAATAATATTGGCTCTGGAAGTGGTTATTATATTTCAGAAGGTATTGCTGTTCCAATTACTTGGGAAAAGAAATCTCGTGCGAGTCAAACTATATACAAATACGCTAACGGTGATAAACTTATTGTAAATGATGGTAATACATTTATTCAAATTCAACCTACAGGGCAGGAATTAACCATTGAGTAATTTAATATAATTAAGAATAGGGAGGAAAAATGAAGGATTTTATTGTTAATAATTATGTAATTATTATTATAATAGCATCTTTTTTAATATTTGCTTTAATTGGATTTGCTGTTGATACTGCTAAGAATAAAAATAATAAAAAAGAAGGGGAATTGTTAAATAAACCTAATGATGATGCTGATACTTCTGCCTTAGATCAAGCTATTTCAGAAGATGATATACCAAGTGCTGATGAGTCTAAATAGGATAGTTAATAACTATTCTTTTTTATATTAGTATGGAAATTACTATATTTTTTTGATATAATAACTATACTATGAAGGAAGTGATAAAATGACTATAACGTCATTATGGGATATTATAACTAAGATAATTGATATATCAATTGTATGGTTGATGTTTTATTATCTTATGAAAAATTTAAAAAATAATGTTAAATTGGTATTGATTTTTAAAGGAGTTGCCATTGTATTATTAATTAAGATCATAAGTAGTTTATTAAACTTATATACAATTGGGATGCTTCTTGAATATATTATTTCTTGGGGTCCTATTGCATTAATTATTATTTTCCAACCAGAGATCAGAACTATTTTAGAAAGCATAGGAAGAAGTCAATTACTTGGTCGTCATAAGGTATTGACTGTTGATGAGAGAGAAAAAGTTGTCTTCGAAATAATGAATGCTATTGAATATTTAAAAAGAAACCGTATTGGTGCTTTGATAGTTATAGAAAGAAATATTTCTTTACAAGAATATATTGAACCTTCTAATAAAATATATTCTGATATTACGGCACCACTTTTAGAGGCAATATTTTTTCCAAATAATCCTTTACATGATGGTGGTGTAATTATTCAAGGTGATAAACTTACTTGTGCAGGTGCAGTATTTAAGACTAGTATGAATCCGAATGTTAGTAAAAAGCTAGGTACTAGACATCGTGCTGCTTTGGGAATTGCAGAGGAAAGTGATGCAATTGCACTTATCGTATCAGAAGAAACTGGAAGAATAAGTATTGCTGTTGATGGAGAGATTAATTATAATTTGACTTTAGAAGAATTTAAATTGATGCTTCTTGATGAGTTAAAACCTAAAATGGAAGTATTCTATGATGCGGATTCAGAAGAAGGTGATAACGATGAAAATAATTAAGTTTATATGGAATATATTTAAATCTATATATAATTTAATTGATAAATTACTAATAGTTCCTATTAGTAGGGCTGTGTATCGTTTAAGTGAACTATCAAGAAATAATAGTGGTAAGATTGAAAGAATACTTAATCGTCCAAATGTTTTAATATATATATCTTTAGCTTGTGCTATTGCTTTATTCTTACTTATTGATACTAAATCTATTTCTTTGGTATCTGATGAAGCAGAAGTATTAAGTGGTGAGAAAGTTAATGTTATTTATAATGAAGAAGCTTATGTTGTTGAAGGTGTTCCAGAAGCTGTTGATATAACTTTAATTGGTCGAAAAAGTGATTTGTATTTAGCTAAACAATTAGGTGATCATGAGGTTGTTCTTGATTTAAGTGGATATGGTGTTGGAACATATAAAGTAAAGCTTAAGTATAATCATAGTATAGATTCTGTAAATTATAAATTAGATCCTAGTACAATAAGTATTAAAATAAGTGAAAAGATAAGTAGTATTAAATCTTTAACATATGATGTTTTATACGAAGATGAATTAGATGAAAAGTTAAGTATTAAAAACATTACTTTGGATCGAAATGAAATAATTGTTAAAGGATCGAGTGAAACTTTAGATAAGATTGCAAAAGTTAAAGCTTTAGTCGATTTAAAAGCGGCTGGTTTAACTAAAAAGAGTGAAAAAGGTTCTGATAGTTTAAAGGGAACTACAACAATTGATTCAATTGCTCTTGTTGCATATGCATCTGATGGTTCGATTATTAAAAATGTAGAAATAGTTCCTTCGAAGATAAGTGCATCTATTACACTTGACTCTTATAATGTAGAATTACCAATTAAAATAGTTACGGATGGAGTTTTAACTCCTGGGTATGCATTAAGTAGTGTTACAAGTTCTGCTCAAAAGGTAACGGTATATGGTGATGAGGAATTATTAAAGGGACTAACTTATATTGAAGCTAAAATCAATGTGGATGGTTTAAGTTCTAATAAGACATTTAATGTTTCATTATCAAAACCAGCTGGTGTTAAATATATGAGTGAGAAGAATGTTGCGGTTGACGTAAAACTTGAATCTGAAACTAGTAAAGAAATATCTGGAATATTAGTTAAACCAATTAATCTTGGAGATAAGCTGAAAGCTCAAGCTGCATCATTAGAAGATCAAAGTATTACAGTTATTGCTAAAGGTGTCTCAAGTATTTTAAATAATTTAGAAGCAAAAGATATAATAGCCGAAGTTGATTTAAACGGTTACGGAATTGGAACTGTTGAGGTCCCTGTTAAGGTATATACCTCAGATGTTAGAGTTTCTTTGGTACTAAAAAATTCTACGGTTAAAGTTAGAATAATATCTGAATAACTGACATTTGTTATGTCAGTTTTTTACTATTATTTGATCCTTTTTTATGATATATTAATATGGGAGGGTATCATGAATAAAAATGGTTTTACTCTAGTTGAATTATTAGCTACAATATTTATATTAGCGATTGTGATAATTATTGCTTATCCGGTTTATACATCTGTTTCTAAAAGTGTAAGAGAAAGTAATTTGGAAACTACTAAAGTAATGCTTATTAATGCTATGCTTGATTATGGTAATAAGTATTTAGTAGATGAAATTAAACCATCTGGTAATACTTGCTCAAACAATAATTGTTGTAAGTACTATCCAATTGATTATTTAATTAGTTATGGTATTTTTCAATCTAATAATAATGAAATATTAAATCCGGTTACTAATAAACCACTAACTGGTTATATAAAATTATCTTATAATACTTCTAAATTTGTGTTAGAAGGGCAATATGAAGCAAATGATAATAATGCAGGAAATTGTGAGGTGATTGAGCTATGAAGAAAATATTAATGGTTATTTTAGATGGTTTTGGAATGCGAGAAGAAGAACATGGTAATGCTATTAAGCTTGCTAATATGGATTTCTTTAATTCTTTATGGGATGAATATCCTCATGCTTTATTAGAAGCATCAGGAGAGGCTGTAGGCCTTCCTGATGGTCAATTCGGTAATAGTGAGGTTTGTCATCAAGTTATTGGTCTTGGACGCAAAATTAAGCAAAAAATTACTATTATTAATGAAGAATTAGATAATAAAAGTATACTGAATAATGATACTTTTAATGAAATAATCAATCATTTAGATATGTATCAAAGTACTTTACATTTAATGGGCTTAGTTTCTCCAGGTGGGGTTCATAGTCATACTAATTATATGAAAAAGTTAATAAAATTATTAAAAGAGAAAAATATTAAAAAGGTAGTTTTTCATGCGATAACTGATGGAAGAGACACGTCAACTAAATCGTGTTTAGAATACTTAAGTGAAATTGATAATTTATTAAAAGAAGAAAACTTAGGATGGATTACAGATATTTGTGGACGTTATTATGCTATGGATCGTGATAATAAATGGGAGCGTACCTATAAATATTATAATATGATAATGAATGGTGATGCTTTTAGAGTGCTTAACTATGAAAAGGCCATTAATGCATGTTATAAAAGAGATATTACTGATGAATTTTTACCACCTATGATAGTTAATAACGGTGGTGATATTAAGGAAAATGATGTATTATTATGGCTAAATTATCGTCCGGATAGAGCTAGACAGATATTAAATTCTTTATCTGATCCAAAATTTAAAGAGTTTAATGTCAAAAAAGTAGATAATTTTAAAGTTTATAATTTATTTGGTCAATTAGATGTGCCAAATGTTAAATCATTATTTCAGATTAATCATGAAGATTTATATCCAATTGGAAAGTATTTTTCTGATTTAAATCTTACTCAAGCAAGAATTGCGGAAACGGAAAAATATTCTCATGTTACTTACTTTTTCAATTCGGAACTTAGTAAAGAGTTTCCTGGATGTGATAATTATTTAGTTCCAAGTCCAAAGGTTGCTACATACGATATGACTCCTTTAATGAGTGCTAAAGAAGTTGCTAAAAAAGTTAAAGAGGCTTTAAATAAGGATTATGATTTTATTTTAGTTAATTTTGCAAATCCTGATATGCTTGGACATACTGGTAATTTAGAAGCTACTATTGAAGGACTAAAGGGATTAGATAGTTTACTTAAGTATGTTGTTGGAAGTGCTGAAGATAACTTTTATACAGTGTTTATTACTGCTGATCATGGTAATTGTGATGAAATGCTTACAGAGGATAATCAAAAAATTACAACTCATAGTTTAGCTAAAGTACCATTTATTATTACTGATAAAAATATTAAATTAAAAGCAAGTGGAGATTTAACAATGATTGCCCCAACTTTACTTAAATATATGGATATAGCGCTTCCTAATGATATGGATGCAAATAAAATAATGCTATTAGAAGAATAAAAGGGTGAAAAATGAATTACAATATTTTAAGAGAAAATGATGTTAGAGGAGAATATCCTAACGAAATAAATAGTGATGCTGTAAGGATAATTGGGAAAGCGTTTGCTTATTATTTAAATGAAAAAGGAATAGATACATGTATTATTGGTCATGATAATAGATTAAGCGGTGAAGAACTTCATGAATCTTTAGTTAATTCTCTATTATCATCTGGTATTAATGTTAAAGACATTGGTTTAGTTACAACTGCAATGTTTAATTATGCAAGTATGATGTTTAAAATTCCTTTTGGAATAATGATTACAGCAAGCCATAATAAATCGGCTGATAATGGTCTAAAGATTTTTGGAGATAATTACTTGCACTTAAGGCAAGATGAACTACAATATTTATACTCACTTGTTAAGCAAGAAAAAGAAATATTTGGAAGTGGCACTTTAGAACATCTAGAAATTAAAGAAAAATATATTGATATGTTAATTCAAAAATTTGGTAAAATTAATAAAAAAGTAGTAGTTGATTGTGGTAATGGAACTGCCAGTATTGCCGTTAAGGAAATATTTTCTAAGATTTTTTTAGATGTTAATTTTATTAATTGTGAAAGTGATGGTAGTTTTCCAATTCATAATCCTGATCCTAATGTTGATGAA
Source organism: uncultured Erysipelotrichaceae bacterium (assembly GCA_902766545.1). Lineage (GTDB taxonomy): Bacteria > Bacillota_I > Bacilli_A > RF39 > UBA660 > CAG-533. The sequence goes on from CACXEC010000029.1 coordinate 11,480, forward strand.
AATCTTAAATGGTTAAAAGGAATGGTTAAATTAAAAAATGCTGATTTAGGTATTGCAGTGGATGGTGATTGTGACAGGGTGGGTATTGTTGATGAAGAAGGAAATACAATAACTACGGATTATTTAATTGCAATTTTTGCTAAATATATTATCCCTTTTAATAATAATAAAAATGTTATTTTAGATATTAAGTGTTCTAGCGTAATACCAAGTGAGATTAAAAAAGTAGGTGGAAACCCAATTATGGTTAAGAATGGTTCTGCTTATATAGAAACTGTTTGCTATGATACTCCTGCTTTAATTGGTGGGGAGTATTCTGGACATTTATTTTTTAAAGATGATTATTATGGATTTGATGATGGTTTTTATGCTGGACTTAGATTTGCTCAAATATTGGATAATGAGAATGTTTTAGCATCATCATTTTGTAAGAATATGAAAGTACTTCCGAGTACTCCAGAAATTAGATTACAGGTTGATGATAATATTAAATTTGATTTAGTTGATTATGTAAAAAAGTATGCCAAAGAAAAAAATTATACATGTAATTTTGCTGATGGAGTTAGAGTGGACTATGACGAAGGATTTTCTTTAGTAAGAGCGAGTAATACAGGAGCATATATAACTTTAAGATTTGAAGCACCAAATGAAGAATTATTAAAAGAGCGTCAGAATGAATTTATGACTATTATAGATTTATATTTAAATAGTCACATAAAGAATTGAGGACTCGTATTAGAAGAAGAACTTTTCAATGGTTCTTTTTTTTCTGGAGTATTAATAGTTTTTTTCTCTTCATTTTCTTCATTTATTAAATTAAATACTTTATTAATATTTTGAAATAGAGGTTTATAATCCTTATATAGTGGAATAGTTTTATTTGCTATATTAAGACCTTTAGAAATAACCGTAAGTAGTTTGCTTAAATTTATTCCTGAGTTCAAATTATCACTTCTTTTCTTATTAAAGTATATGTTATATATTTAAAATAGTTTAATCTTTGATAAAAGTATGTTATAATAAAAAATAGAATAGAAGGAAAATAAATGAATAATAAATCACCTAAAAAGAATATTCTAAAATACATTTTAAGTTTACCTTTTTTAGGAATTTTTTATGTGGTTGATTTCTTTCTTAAAATAGTAAACTGGATATTAGTTGGTTTATTTACTTTATTTAAACCTTTAATTATATTTTTTAAATATGTTAGTTTGGGTTGTTATTATACTTTATATGTAGTGTTATTTCCTATCATTTATGTGGTAAGTAAAATTGTTGATGCTATCTATGCTAAAAATCATAACGATAATGAAATATCTACTATTAATATAGAAGAGTTTATGCCTGATGAAAATGGGGAAGTTGTAAGTGAAAAAACTGAAGAAGCACCAAAACAAATGCCTGAGGAAAAACTATCTTTTAAAGAAAAATTAATAGCAAGATATAATGATTTTTATTTTGTTAAAGCACAAAGGGAAAAAGAAGAAAAACAGGTTAGAGACTTAATTAGAGACATTCAAAAGAATAACTATAGGAGTGAGAAACCGCTTGTATTTAGATATGTTGTTAGAGATCCTTCTAATAACAAGAAAATTACTAATCTTTTTATTGCTTATTCTAAATTAGAAGTTCTTACATATCTTCAAAGTGAAGGATATAAAGTTTTAAAAATTGAGACTTCTAAATGGTTAAATATTATTCACGATCCAAATAAAGCGAGTTCAGCAAATTTTAAAACAAAGGATTTAATATTTTGGCTTACCCAATTATCAACTTATTTAAAGGCGGGTATTCCACTTACTCAAGCTATGCAAATCTTAAGTAAGCAGATGAGTAAAGATAAAGCTAAAAAACGATTATTTGATTCAATAGTTTATCATTTAACGTTAGGAGAATCATTTAGTAATGCCTTAACAAAGCAAGGTAAGAGTTTTCCTGCTTTATTAATTAGTATGATAAAAACTGCTGAGGCTACTGGTAAGCTTGAAGAAACTCTTGATGATATGGCAGATTATTATACTGAAATAGAAAATACTAGAAAAGCAATGATTAGTGCTATGAGTTATCCAGCAATAATTTCAGTATTTTCTATAATAGTAATAACGTTTATTATGTTATATATTATTCCCCAATTTGAAAATGTATATGCTCAGGCTGGAGCACAAATTAATTCTTTTACGTTAACTTTAATTAGTTTAAGTAAGTTTTTGAAAGCTAATTTGCTCAAAATTTTATTGGTTTTAGCATTAATCGTTTTAATATTAATTATGTTATATAAAAAAGTAAAACAAATTAAGAAAATAATGCAAGAAATTGCTATGAAACTTCCATTATTCGGTAAAATAATTATTTATAAAGAAATGAATGTTTTTACTAAAACTTTTTCATCACTTTTACAAAATAATGTTTTTATAACAGAAAGTATGAATTTGCTTTCAGAAGTTACTAGTAATGAAATATATCGTGATATAATGTTTAAAACAATTTATTATATTGCTAAGGGTGATAAAATAAGTACAGCTTTTAAAGATCATTGGGCAATACCAGATGTTGCTTATTATATGATTGTAACTGGTGAATCAACTGGTGAGCTTGCTACTATGATGAGTAAAGTTGCCGACTATTATGCTACTGAACATAAATCAATAATTAATAACTTAAAAGCATTTATTGAACCAGCAATGATTATAATACTTGCAGTTATCGTTGGTGGAGTAGTTATTGCGGTAATCTTGCCAATGTTTAAAATGTATTCACAAATTATGTAGGTGGGTTATGGAAATTATTATATTTATTTTAGGAATAGTGTTAGGATCTTTTTATAATGTGGTAGGACTTAGACTTCCAAATGGTGAATCAATAGTTAGACCTGGAAGTCATTGTCCAAGATGTAATCATAAACTTAGTTGGTATGAAAATATTCCAATATTGTCATATATTTTTTTAAGAGGTAAATGTAAGGAATGTAAATGCAATATTTCAATAATGTATCCTCTTGTTGAATTTTTAACTGGATCTTTATTCTTAATATGTTACAATTTATTTGGTATAAGTGAAGTTTTCTTTATTGGTATTGTGCTATCAAGTTTAGTAGTTATCATTTATGTTTCAGATACTAAATATATGATTATACTTGATAGTCCATTAGTTATATCTTCAATATTAATAATTATTATTAAATTAATTTATGAAGGTATTGTACCATGTTTAAAAGCCGTTTTATTTGGCTTACTTGTTTTCTTTTTAATGTATGGTTTGATGCTTTTAGGTAATGCAATATTTAAAAAAGAAACTTTAGGAGGAGGAGATATAAAATTATCTTTTGTAGCAGGTCTATCTTTAGGACCAGCTTTAGGGATGTTTTATATCGCTTTAGGAGCTTTTTTAGCTTTACCTTATGCAATTTACATAATGATAAAAAATAAAGAAAATATGCTTCCTTTTGGACCATTTTTAGCTACTAGTATGTTACTTATTTATTATAACAGTGAAGCATTTATGAAATTTTTAAATTAT
>CACXEC010000030.1 GCA_902766545.1 uncultured Erysipelotrichaceae bacterium
AAACAGAAAAACAAGCCAGAGAAATAGCCGAAAAGCGACTTATTGAATTTAAAAATAAAAAACAAATAAAAGAAGCTGTTACTTTTGACGATTTATTTAATAAAATTCAAAGTGGATCTAAAGAAATTAATATTGTATTAAAATGTGATGTTAGAGGAAGCGAAGAAGCTGTTAAGAATTCTTTAGAAAAAATAGATGTTGAAGGAGTTAAAATTAAAGTTATTAGAAGTGGTATTGGAACTATAACTGAAAGTGATATAGTACTTGCTAATGCTTCTGATGCTATCGTAATAGGATTTAATGTAATTCCTTCAGCAATTACAAAAGAAGTAGCTAAAAGATATAATGTTGAAATTAGATTATATCAAATTATCTATAAATTAGTAGAAGAAATGGAAGCTGCTATGAAAGGTATGCTAGATCCAGAATATGAAGAAAAAGTAGTCGGTAATGCTGAAGTTAAACAACTATTTAAGTTTAGTAAAGTAGGTACTATAGCTGGATCACTAGTCACTAGTGGAATAATCAAAAATAAATCTAAGGTTAGAATTATTAGAGATGGAGTTATTCTTTATGATGGTGTAATAGCTTCACTTCAAAGAGAAAAAGATCAAGTAAAAGAAGTTAAAAGTGGTTTTGAATGTGGTATTACAATTGAAAACTTTAATGATATTAAACCAGGAGATATTTTTGAAACATATGAAATGGTAGAGGTTAAAAGATAATGGAAAGTATTAAATTAGAGCGAATTGCATCTCAAATAGTTAGAGAATTATCAAAAATCTTTTATGAAGAAGTTCATAATGAAGTATTAAAAAGTGTAACTATTATTGATGCAAAAGTTACCAACGATTTAAGTTTAGCTAAAGTTTATTATAGTTTCATGGGAGACTATGATAAAATAACAATTCAAGAAGAACTAAAAAATGCCAGTAGTTTTTTAAGATGTGAACTAGCTAAAAAGATTGATGTAAGAACAATGCCTGAGCTTAGATTTGTTTATGATGAATCTACAGAATATGGTGAACATATTGATGAAATATTAGAGGAAATTAATAGTGAAAAAAAGAATAAGTAGGTGAAATATGATAGTTTTTAATAATATAACTGATGAAGAACATAAAGAAGAACTTAAAGGAATGTTACTTGCTCACTATAAAGAATATTTTGGACCAGAATGGTCTGATAAAATACCTATTAAATCAATAAGAGATAGATTATCATCTGCTAAAGAAGGCGCAGATCATGCTATTGATTTATTATATAATAAACCAAACGGTAATAATGTAGCTTTTGGTATTTATGATGAAAATACATTAATTGGAACAATTCTTTTAACCGTTCACGTAAGAAAGTTATCTGATGAAGAAGAAGATATTTACGGTGAACTTTATCATTTATATATTAAGCCCGAATATCGCAAGACATTTATAGAAGGAACTAAAAAAGAAGAGTTTATAAGAGAAGTAGATTCTTTTGTTGAAAGTTATTTTAAAGAAAATGAAGTAAGTGATATTTTAGCTGCTATCCCATCAGAAATTGATTATTTAGTTGAATGTGGAAAAGAACTAGGATTTGAAAAGAAAAAAGATTTACCAAATGGAATTGGTATTCAAGATGCTTTATGGGAAAAACATATTTAAATGGAGCAATAGTTATTAATAAAGATACTAATATGACTAGTAGAGATGTAATTAATATTTTATGTAAAAAATTAAATACTAAGTCTATTGGTCATATTGGAACTTTAGACCCAATAGCAACAGGAGTACTTGTTTGTTTAATAGGTAAATATACTAAACTTACTAATATCTTAATAAATCATGATAAAGAGTATATCGCATCCTTTAAATTAGGACTTTTAACTGATACACTAGATATAACTGGTAATATTTTAAAAGAAGAAAAAGTAATAATATCTAAAGAAGATATTATAAAAGCATTAAATACTTTTATTGGAACATATAATCAAGAAGTTCCAATATATTCAGCAGTTAAAATAAATGGAAAAAAATTATATGAATATGCAAGAAGTAATAAAGAAATACAATTACCTAAAAGAAAAGTTACTATTTATAATTTAGAACTACTTAATATTGATAAAGATATAATAACAATTAAAACAAAAGTATCTAAAGGGACATATATTAGAAGTTTAATAAGAGACATAGGACTTAAACTAAATACTAATGCTACAATGACATCTTTACAAAGAACTAGATTAGGTAAGTTTACAATAGATAATTCATATACTCTAGAAGATATAGAAAATAATAACTATAAATTATTAGATATACAAGATTTATTAGATATTGAAGAAATAAACATTAATGAAGAAGATTTATTTAAGATAAAAAATGGGCAAGTATTAAACATGAAAACAAATAAATATATACTATTTAAATATCAAGATAAACCAATATCTTTATATCAAAAGTATAATGAAAATCAAATAAAACCATTAATCATGTTTTAATAAAAACATGATTTTTTTATTATATTATCTTGTCTAAAAAAATTAATTTTTATATAATCATAGTAGAAAGTAGGCTAGTATGAAGAAGAAATATATTATAATGTTAGGACTAATAATTACTATATTTGCAAGTTTTATTATTAATACAAAATATAATAAAAATGAAGCTGAAATAGGTATTGACAATGCACTAATTGCCGATAATACTGTAACGGCATCTTGTGATACATATCCTTATCATTATACTATAGGGAAATCAATTGAATTTTGTGAAGGAAGTTGCTATAATGGGAAGTATCCTGAGTGTTCTAATTTTGATAACAAATGGCTTGATAGAATTGTTTCAACGAGCTGTTATAAAACAATACGATCCGGTAGAAAAGAATATCAAGGCCTATATCGAGTAAACTACTCATCAGCAAAGAAATATATTTCTTTGGATTTAAAAGGTGGAAGCATAAATGGTAAAACAAGTGGAAATATTGAATTCACCTGTAAGACTTTATCTGATGGAAGACTAGATATTTCCTCTTTGCAAGCTGAAAAAACGGGTAGAAATTTTATTGGCTTTTCAACTGATGATAATTGTGTAACAACTATAGCTAGCATATCCAAAAGCGTTAATAATCTTACTGCGTGTTATAGCCGTAGGTTCTCAGTAAAAGAATCTGGTTGTTATCAGTGTGAAAGTGCGGTAAAATTTTCAGAAGGTAGTGTTGATTATTATACAAACTTTCGTTACTTTAAGAGTGGACATCGATATGATGTTGAGACTGAATGTGAAAGCAAAAAAAATGATAATTATGTTCAATATAAAGAAACTAATGCATGCGTAAAAGCAACTGACATAGTGAATTTTTATGTTGGAGAGGAACTCATAGCTTCTTATTATGGTACTGGGGCATCTATTGCTGGATTGGCAAAAGCTGCAGCTGAAGCGAGGGGTTATAATGTTAAAGGCTGGAGTACAAAATCATCACCGAGTAGTTGCGAAATACCAGTTGATTCGACAAGTATCAATAGTACCAAACACAGTAATCTATATGCATGCCTTAAAAGAACTGCGCCAAAACCTGGCTGTTACTCCTGTAGTTCAAATAGTAGTTCGTACAGCTGTACTTATTTTTCTGAAGGCGATGATTTAGGCTCAGCATGTGGTAATGTTCCAGCTTCAAATTCTGAATG
>CACXEC010000031.1 GCA_902766545.1 uncultured Erysipelotrichaceae bacterium
ATACTGCTAAAGAATTATCATTAGAGAAACATTTAATAATTATTTGTGGCCATTATGAAGGTTTTGATGAAAGAATAAAAAAACTAGCAAATGAAATCATTTCAATTGGAGATTTTATTTTAACTGGTGGAGAAATACCAGCTATGGTAATATGTGATAGTATAATTCGCTTGCTCGATGGAGTAATTAATAAAGAAAGTCTGGAATCAGAAAGCTTTAATGATAATTTATTAGACTATCCTGTTTATACAAAGCCAGAAATATTTAGAAAGATGAAAGTACCCGATATTTTATTATCTGGAAATCATCAAAAAATAGCCGAATATCGTCAAAATGAAAGGATTAGAGTAACAAAAGAAAATCGTAAAGATTTAATGGGGGAATAATATGTATACTTTAGTTAAAAAGAGAAATAAATTTAAAAGTGATACAATAATTGAACTAATTGGTTATGAAACTAGAATATCTAGAGAATTAGTTACTATTTATGATCAAAGAATTATTGATATTATAATAAAAAATAAATTTTGTCCTGAATTTAATAGATTAGTAAAAAAGATCTTGATTTTTATTGAAGAAGATGGAAATCCAGATGATGCTGCACTTTTATTAGGAGAATTAGAACGCCTTCATGCCGTATTTTTAAACAAATATGAAAAATTCTTATCAAAAAGCGAAAAAATTAGTTACATGAAAACATTAAGAATCATATCTAACGAATTAAAACAACTAACATATAAAAAACATAAAACTATAATTGAACATCGCACAAGAAGAAAATAAAAGATATATATTTTAAATTTTATAATAAAATTCAATTAGATACTTGAATTATAAATAATATTTTGCTATAATCATTTTGCTCGTTAGAGCTCCTTTAATCCGCTGGAAATGTCTAAGATTAATGTGAAATATATTTTGAAAGGAAGATACGAATGAATTTAATCGATAAGATTAATGCTAAACAAGTAAAAACTGATATGCCTAATATCCAATCTGGTGATACTGTAAAAGTAGACGTGTGGATTAAAGAAGGTAAAAAAGAAAGAATTCAATCATTTGAAGGTTTAGTTACTTCAGTAAGAGGCGGATCTGTATCTAAGAGAATTACAGTTAGAAAGAAAAGTGGAAATGTCGTAGTTAAAAGAATCTTCGCTATTAACTCACCAATAATTGATAAAATCACTGTAGTTAAAAAAGGATCTGTTAGAAGAAAGAAACTTAGCTTCATTGATAAAATGGAAAAAGAATATAAACCAAAAGAAAGAAACTAATTTAGGTTTCTTTTTTTATTACTTGTTTGTATAATTAAATAGGTGATAATATGAGATACAAAGAAATAAAAAAGGCAAGCATTTTTGGAATTATTGGCAATTTATTATTGTGTATTATTAAAGGAACAATCGGTTTTATTACTAAAAGTGAAGCTATGATTGCCGACGGATTTAATAGTGCTGGAGATATAGTTTCATCTCTAATGACTTTTATAGGTAATAAAATTGCTAGTAAGCCAAGTGATGAAGACCATAATTTAGGTCATGGTAAGGCAGAATATATTTATTCAATGCTTATTAGTATCATTATTATAATAACGTCATTTATTGTTATAAAAGATTCTATTATATCGTTAATAAATAAGTCTAAACTTATATATTCACCATATTTAATTATCGTATGTTTAATAAGTATAGCTATTAAATTATTATTATATTTATATACTAGAAAGCTAAGTAAAAAGCATCATAATTTACTAATTGATGCTAATTCTAAAGATCATCGTAATGATATATTTATTACTACTATAAATCTTGTATCATGCATACTATCTACAAAGAATATTTATATGATTGATGGTATTTCAGGAATTATTATTGGCTTATGGATTTTTTATAGTGGTATTAAAATATTTAAAGAAAGCTATGACATTCTAATGGATAGATGCATATCGGATGATATTAAAAATGAAGTATTTAAAATAATATCATCTCATCAGGAAATAAAAAAAGTAATACATTTTAATTCAACTCCAGTAGGATACAAATATCAGATTTCTTTTACTATTTATGTTGATGGTAATCTAACAACTTTTGAAAGTCATAAAATAGCCGATAATTTAGAAAAAGAAATTGATAAAAACATTGAAGAAATATATTTAACTGTTATTCACGTAAATCCATGGAAGACAAACTAGTCATAAAAAACTTTTATAATTTCAAATAATATTATATAATAAGTAAAGAATAGAGGGATGCTAGTGAACATAATAGATATTATTAATAAAAAAAGATTAAATAAGCATTTATCATATGAGGAATTATCATTCGCATTTAATGGCTATCTTAGTAAAACAATTGAAGACTATCAAATGAGTGCCTTACTAATGGCTATTACTATAAATGGTTTATCTTATGAAGAAACTTTAAATCTTACTAAAATATTTATTGATAGTGGTGAAACTTATTCATTTGATAAAAAGGTATGTGACAAACATAGTACTGGTGGAATAGGAGACACAGTTACGCTTGTAGTATTACCAATTCTTGCATCATTAAATATTCCAGTTGCTAAAATGAGTGGTAGAGGATTAGGTATTACTGGCGGTACTGTAGATAAATTAGAAAGTATCCCCGGATTTAAAATCAATTTAACTAAAGAAGAATTTTTAGATTCTTTAAATAAAAATAATATTGCTTTATCTAGTCAAACTGATAATCTAGTGCCATTAGATAAAGCTATCTATGCCTTGAGAGATGTAACAGCTACAACAGAGTCAATACCATTAATTGCATCTTCAATAATGAGTAAAAAGATTGCCTCTGGCGCAAGTTACATTGTAATAGATATAAAATGTGGAGAAGGAGCATTAATTAAAACCAATAATGATGCCGAACTGTTAAGTAAGTGGCTAACCGATATCGGTTCGGGATTTAATGTTGAGGTAAAAACACTTATAACAAATATGGACGAACCATTATCTACTTCAATTGGAAATGCCCTTGAAGTTCTTGAAGCCATAGAAGTATTAAAAGGTAAAGATACTAAATTAACTAGTATTTCAATTGAAGTAGCATCTCTATTAATTAGTATGTATGAAAATATTCCTCTTGAAGATGCTAAAATTAAGGCTACTGCGTCATTAAAAGACAATTCAGCATATAATGCTTTTAATAAATGGATCACATCCATGGGTGGAGATTTATCTAAAGTTAAAGTTAGCAATAAAATTTTAAAACTAAAAACCAATAAAGCTGGTACAATTACAAAAATAAGTGCCTTAGCTTGCGGTAAATTAGCTTTAAAACTTGGATCAGGACGTTTAACAAAGGGGGCTAATATTGATTATTCGGTAGGAATTAAATTATTAAAAAACGTTGGCGATAATGTAGAAGTAAATGAAACAATAGCTGATTTATATGTTAATAATCTAGATATTAACTTAACTAAAGAAGATTTAAATATTTATAAAATTAGTTAGAGCATCATGCTCTTTTTATATTCATAAAAATCTTAAAAATTTAACTAATAAAACTTTACAAAGCTATTTTTAGAATATATAATAAACGGTATATTTTGGAGGTGCAAGATGGATAAAAATTTGCCAGTTTTACTACTTAAGAAATTATCCCTTTTACCAACCCAAGAAGTACGTTTAGAATTAAGTAATGAATTATCTCAAAAAGTTATAGATACAGCCATTAGTTCATTTGATAAAAAAATAATTGTTATTTTACCAATTAATACTTTAGAAGAAAATCCAACTATAACGGATTTACCATCAATCGGAGTACTTGCTTATATTAAATCATGTGTAGTACTTCCAAATAAGAATTATCGCATCGTTCTAAAAGGATTAAACCGTATTAAAATAAATAAATATTTAAACTATAAAAGTGATAAAACAATTCTCATTGCTAATACTAAAAGAATTTTTATTGAAGAGGAAGAGACAATTGAATCTCGTGCCTTAAAAAAGAAAATCATAACTCTTTTAAATAAATATATTTCCTTATCAAGTGAAGTTTCTAATAGTATTTTATCTAAAATAAAAGAAACAACATCATTAGATGAACTTACTGACTTAGTTGTTAACTTTCTTCATTTTCCAATGGATAAAAAACTTATTTATATGAATGAATTTGATGAAATAATTAGGGCTAAAAAATTAATAAAAGATTTAAATATTGAATTAGAGATTATTGAACTTAATAATCGTATAGATAGTGAGATTAGAGAATCATTTGAAAATGAGCAAAAAGAATTTTTAATAAAGGAAAAAATATCAAAATTAAATAAAGAACTAGGAC
>CACXEC010000032.1 GCA_902766545.1 uncultured Erysipelotrichaceae bacterium
AGCACAAATGGCTAATACAATGCCTAATATGCTCAAAGAAATAATTTTTAAAGCCTTTTTATATGCTATACTTTCATTAGATTCTAAAAATTGTTTTTTTATATCTTCTCTTTTTTTACGGTTTAATCTTTTATAATAAATCATTTAATACCTCACTAATTCTTTCTATATTATAACCTTTTTTGTATAATTTGTCTTTAATAAAATATAATAACTTTTCGTTTTCATATTTTTTTTGATATTTATTTATTAATTGAATGGCTTCTTTTTTTAAATAAGCTTCATCATTTATGTTTATATTATTTAAATAATCTATAAATATTTCTTTAGAGTATCCTAAATTTATTAAATAATTAACCATTTTTTCTTTAAAAATATAATTACTCTTATTATTACTTTTAATCTTTTTATCTATTATTCTGATAGCTTTTTTAGTATAATCTTGATTTAGATATTGATCAATTTCTTCATTTTTAAAACCTAATTTATTTAAATTAAATCTTATTTTATTAGGACCGTCATTTCCAAAATTATATGCATCATTTATATAGCTTTTAATATACAGCTCACGATTTAAATAACCATCTTTTTTTAATTTATTAATCGTTTCATTAATAATCTTTTCATTATACTCTTTTTTCTTTAATAATTCTCTTAATTCTTTTTCGCATCTAAGCTTAGTATTAAGTTTTTTAAGTACATCATAATAAGCAAATAATGAATCATTATAATCTGTTATTTCTTTTAATGATTTGTCTGTTAAATGCTTATTAACTATTAAATTATATTTAACTATTACATCATCATATAATTTTAAGATAGATCCGTTATCTAATTCAACTTCATAAATATTCTTTTTTCCTTTTTTAAATCTAATTATTTCCATAATTTGATTATAATATTATTAACTATTTCAGTAAAGAAAAACTTGAGGTTTACTCAAGTTATTTTTTTTCTTTTTTAACTTTATTTTTAGATGATTCTTCTTTAATAGTTTTTAGTGATGTTAGTTCCTCATTCATTTTATTGATTAAAATGTTCATTTTTTTCTTACTGCTAGCCTGTAAAATTATAATAATAAGTAGAAGAATTATTAATACTCCAGCGCTGTAAGATATAATTTTATATATATTATTATCGTTTTTTAATGATTCTAAGTCTTCCTCATTAAAAAATGATAGTGTTTCAATTTCTTTATCATATATATAATAATGGCCTTTACCTGTTTTTAACTCTCTACCATAAATAATATAGTTTTTACTTCCTTCTTTGATCTGGTAAGCTTTAATTTCTTGATCATTTATTTTTATAGTTGTTTTAAATAAATTTAAATCATGATCAGGATTTGTTAAGTAAATACCAAAATTATAGCTATATAATTCGTTATATAATGTTATAGTATTTTTAACTGAATCATATATATAGAAGCTATCTTTTTCATTTTGATCTTTTAAATATAGTAAAGTTAAATTTAATGTTTCATTTTGAAGGCATGGAACTTCTTCTGCATTAATCTTGATTGTATTATGACTAAAGTCTTTAGGAGTACTTTCAGGTAGTTTTCTTAAAATACTGTATGTTTTATTATTAAAATCGTATTTAATAGGGTCTTTTTCTGGAACTATAACATTTACAGTGTATGTTTTAGAACTACCATTTTCAGCTTTTACTATTATTTGAAATGAATTATTTCCTTCTACTACATCTTTTTCTCCAGTACCAGATATTTTAGCTTTTGAATCATTTGGCGTGGCTTGAAGATTAATCTTGGTAGTATTAGCAGTTACTGTTGATGTATATTCAAGAGTGCTTTTATTAAATTCAGGACTTAAACTAAAACCTTCAACGGATAAATTTTTTAAGTTATTATCACTGCTATAATTTATTACAACAGGCTCTTTAATTGTAACATTAATATTATTGGTTGATGTTGATATATAACTGTCAGTAGTCCAATCACCTATTTTAGCGTTTTCTATAGATATATTCGCATTACCTAATGCAATAGCTTTAAACTTGTATGTATACTTTGTAGTTTTGTATGAACCATCTTTAGATACGTCAGCTACACTTAAATCATTTTGTCCACTTTGAATAGATAATTTTTTCTTATCATAATTTAGATTGAATTGCCAAGATCCAAGTGTATCTGAACTTGATACAGTAACTGTAACAGTAAAATTATTATTAAGAGTTACTTTACTATTCGATGCACTTACTTTAATGCTTCCCGTAGCAGCTTTAACATTTAATGGAATTAATAATATAACAAGTAATAATAATATTTTCTTCTTCATTTTTCCTCCTATTGTTCTATTTTATTAATATTTAAAATATGTTTTTGAATCTTTTGCAAATCCAAGATACTTATTTCACCATCTTTGTTAGCATCTGAAGCTTTTAAGTAAGCTCCATTTAGTGTTTGAATATTTAAAATATGTTTTTGAATCTTTTGCAAATCTAAAATACTTATTTCACCATCACCATTAGAATCTCCATAAATAAGTATATTATAAGTTGATTCTCCATTATTTTTTAATTTTAGAGTCATTCCAGTTGATAGTATTCCTTCCTTATTTATTTCACTTAAAGCACTTGGATAATTATCTGTAATTAATTTATTTAAATTAGATGCTTCCATACCTAGATCAAATCCACTTAAATATCCACTATCGTTATTTATTTGTAATTTAGCTAGTATTTCATCTGGAGATAATTCAGAATCTTTACTTTTCTTTATGATTATTTGATATGTACTCTTAGTACCTGATGCTGATGTTACAACAATATTTACTGTTTTTTCATCTTCTAAAAGTTCTATTTCACCTGTACCATCTATTTGACTACTACTTGCCATTGCTATGGCATTTATTGTAACTTTATTTGTATCTAGTGGAACATTACAAGTATAATTATAAGCATTACTCGTAAATGAAGGCATTAAATTACATCCGGTGACTGATAGTAATGCTAGTGATGAATCTTCATTATAATCACTACTTAAAGATGTTCTTTCTGGCATAACTCCTTTAAAAATTGGAATACTGAAATTAAAATTAGAATTGATTAAAT
>CACXEC010000033.1 GCA_902766545.1 uncultured Erysipelotrichaceae bacterium
CAGTAACGTTGCATGGATTGGTTATGTTAGTTTTATCACTATTATAATTATATAATACTAATTTGATGTTTCCATTTCCATCTACTCTTACTATTCTCCAGCACATCTTGGCAAATACAACATAGTTATTTGTTACACTTCCCCTATAGTAATAGCTTATTCCATAATCATCTTCTGCACTTCTGAGTCCCTCATCAGTTGTTGCAATTTCCCGACCAGGATTAGTTAAAGTTGGAGCAGAATCTGCTGAATCGTTGTGATTTCTCATTGCATATAAAAGAGTGCCACTTTCAGAATCATCCCAATTATCTGGACTACCTGTTTGTGGTTTTATTGTTACTTCAAAGGAAAAACTAGCGCCTAAATCATCTATTTGATCTACTTCTAAATTATTATAATAAACTGTTATCGTAAAATTATGGGTAGTATTACTATTTATTTTGATATTACGAGAAACGCTCCCACTTGTTAGAGGTAATACCTGTTTACCGGTATCAATATCTACATCTGTTGAATTTATTTGATATGAAATGCTTTCTGGAATGGTAAAACGATTATTAATATTAGTTATATATAATTTATAGTAAGCTTCTTTTCTTCCAGTATTTTGGACTGAAAACGTTTTTGATGCACTCCATCCTGGCAGGATATTTTCACCACTTATTGTTCCTGCTCCATCAATATATCTAAGTTCTAGCGATGTGGCAAAACCTGATAATGTACTAGCTGATTCTAGTCCCGTAATGTTTGTTACAAAGTGTGAATATGATATACCAAGACCTACTAATATGGCTAATATTCCTGTAATAATAAATAAAGTTACTTTACTTTTATTATTCATGTGCATCTCTACTTTCATTTTTTATTATATCATTTAAATAAAAAAAAAGAAACTAATTTTAGTTTCTTTTTTATAATCGTTAATTATTAGTTAACTGCGTCTTTTAATTTGCTTCCAGCTTTGAATGTAACAGCCATTTTAGCAGGAATTTTAATTTTAGCCTTAGTTAAAGGATTAATTCCTTCTCTAGCTGCACGTTTCTTAGCAGCATAAGTACCGAATCCTACGAAAGCAACTTTTCCTTCCTTTTTAAGACCTTTTGTAACTGCTTCATGATAAGCATCTACAGCTCTAAGAGCATCAGCTTTAGTAAGGTTTGCTGCTTTTGCAACATATTCTACTACTTCAGTTTTGTTCATAACGATTACCTCCCATTTATTAATATTTATAAGGCTCATGTACCCTACAAATAAAGGTTATCAAAAATAAAAATAAAATGCAAGAAAAAAAGCACATTTTTTATAAAAAAGTGCTTATTTTACAGTACAATAGCAATTAAATTATTACTTCCTTTATTTACTATTTTGGTTACAGTATTAGATAATTTATATCTAGTTGCTTCTGGCATCATTGAAAGTTTAGCTTGAATGCCTTCTTTAACGATAACATCTAGACTTCTACCGAAGATTTCACTTTTCCAAATGCTTGATGGATCAGTTTCATAATCTTTCATGATATAATCGATTAATTCTTTACTTTGCATTTCAGTACCAATAATCGGTTCAAATGTACTTTCAACGTCTACTTTCATTAAATGAATGGATGATGCTACTGCTTTTAATTTAACACCATAACGAGTGCCTTGTTTAATAATTTCTGGCGTAGATAGTTTCATATCGTTTAGAGTTGGATAAACTATTCCATATCCGGTTGATTTAGCCATTTTAAGTGCGGTTTTTAAACTTTCGGTTTCATCTTTATCACTGGCATATTCCATAAATATTTTTAATAGACTTGCTTTGTCTAATGTAATACCACCTAATATTTCTTCTAATGTCTCATTATATAATTCATCTGATGAATCTAGATTTAAGGTAACTATTCCAGTTGCCGGATCTACCTTAGATATATATGCTTTATCAATGTATTCATTATTATCAAAATATTTAATAATATTATCTACATCTTTAAGACGTGATATACTTGTCATACTTTCTCTAACTTTGTCTAAATAGCTTGATTTAATTTTATGCTTATTATCTAAGATATGAATCCATGATGGAATATTAATTTCAACGTCTAATACCGGAAATTCGTAAAGAGCGGTTTTTAATATTTCATACATCTCTCTTTCCGTCATTGAATTTATATTTATGGGCATTACAGGAACATTATAATTTTCTGTAAGATTTGAAGCTAATCGCTTGGTTTCTTCATTTTCAGGGTGAGTAGTATTTAAAATTATTATAAATGGTTTGTTTATGGATTTTAGTTCAGAAATTACTTTTTCTTCTGCTTCCATATATTCTCCACGAGTAAATTCACCTATTGATCCATCTGTAGTTATTACAATTCCAATTGTTGCATGATCTTTAATTACTTTTTCTGTTCCAATTTCAGCAGCTTCAATAAACGGTATTTCTTCTTCATACCATGGGGTTTTTACTAATCTAGGATTTCCTATCTCATCTTCATAACCACTACTATTTTTAATTACATATCCAACACAATCTATCAGTTTAATACTAGTTGTAAAATCATCAATTTTAATAGTAGCACCTGAGGATGGAACAAATTTAGGCTCTGTAGTCATAATGGTTTTACCTGGTGCTGATTGAGGAACTTCATCTAAGCATCTTTTCTTTAAATCTTCATCATCTATATTTGGAATAATTAGGTTTTCAACAACTTTTCTAATGAAAGTAGATTTACCAGTACGTACTGCACCAACTACTCCTAAATATATTTCTCCTTTGCCCCAAGCGGAGATGCTACTTATTATCTCTTTCTTTTCCATACAATTCCTTTCTATAAAATTTATGTATTTTATAAAAAGATATGTCTAAAATAAAAAAATATTAAAATTATCTTTTAATATTTTCGTGTTCAGATATAGATTTTATTAATTTATTAATAAATATTTCATCGTTAAATTCATTTTCAGCTTTTAGACAATTATAAGCTACAATAATATCATTACCATACTTTTTAGATAAACTATCAATTAGTTTTAAATCCATATGACCAAAGGTTCTTAAAACATATGTAGTTATAACATCTTTAACTAAATCACTATAATCCATTTCATATGTTCCATCAAATTCATGTTTATCATATGACCTAAATGGAACATCTAAAACTTCTGCAAGAGTCTTAGCTCTTTCATATGAACTACTTAAAACTCCTTCACCATTATTAATAGAATAGACTTCTCTAATTTCGGGAACTGTTTTAATATATTTTAATTTAATTAATTCATCTGGCATATATACTTTATCAGTATTCATCCAATCTATATTTACAATAAAGCCCATTTCGCCAGCTGGTATTGTTTTGATTGTATCTAATGATACAACTTTAAATCCATGACTTGATCTTGATAAAATATGTTCAATATCGGTTAAATCAGCCGCCTCACTTATTGGCATTACTATAAAATAATTATAATCGCTAGTAAATCTATGCCAAACGTTATTTACAAATGATCTTATTCTATTATCAGATAAATCAACTTTCATTCCTTTAAAATACTCTTCTTTTAATCTTTTACGTAACTTTTCCATATTCCCACCTGATTTGTTTATTAATCTAACAAAAATATATTTATTTGTCAATTATTAGAATAATTTATCAATATTTTTAGGCACTTTATCCTCTACTACTGCATTTATGATTTTATCTTCTAATTCTTTAGATACTTTTTTACCAGTTAAACCAGATAACTTATTTATTACTAATCTTAATGTATTTTCATCTTTTAATCCATTTTGTTCGACCATAGAAGCTAAAGATATTAAAGTATCTTTATCTACTCCAGATTTCTTTTTAATTTTTTCAAATGTTTCATCACTCATTATTAATCACCTAAGATAGTATATGTGCCTATAAAAAAAGTGTTAAAACACTTTTATTTTTGTGGCATTAATATTTCTTTGCCACCCATATAAGGTCTTAATACTTTAGGAATATTTATACTGCCATCTTCATTATAGTTATTTTCTAATAGTGCTATGAGTCCTCTTGGAGATGCAAGTACGGTATTATTTAAAGTATGTAAATAATAATTTCCTTTATCTGATTTTACTCTAATACCTAGTCTACGG
>CACXEC010000034.1 GCA_902766545.1 uncultured Erysipelotrichaceae bacterium
ATCTATAAAGTGGTATATTAAATATATTAGAAATAGCCTTAGCACATAAACTCTTTCCACAACCAGGAATACCAGCAAATAATACACCTTTAGGAGGAGTTATCCCTCTTTTAGCTAGTTCATCTTTACGATTAGGATCAATTAATTCTTTTTTATCCTCAATCCATTTCTTTAAAACATCAAGACCAGCTATTTCAAAGTCTTCAGCTATTTCAATTGCTTCTAAACCAGCAATTTCATTAAATAATCTTTGTTTTGTATATTTAAGTTCTTTCAAATCATCCTTTTTAACTGCACCATTTACGATAAGTGAAGAAATAATATTCTTAACTTCCATTTCACTTAAACCCTGCAAATAAGTAGCAGCATTAACATAGTCTGCATTATCCCATTCAATAGAAATCTTTCCTTCATAAGGTTTAATAGTATTAATAATGGTATCTTTTATTTCATTTACAGTTGGATAAGCAATTTTCATTCCAATACCAAGTTTTGCAATATTTTCCCATATTGGCTCACTTGAAATAATAATTATAACACTAGAAGAATTCTCAGCTTTAGATATAATATCTACTAAATATCTTGAAACCACTGTAGATTCATCAATATCAGAAATATTACTCAAAATAAAATTACAATTATTTTTAACTCTAATTTCATCACTAATATAATCTAAAGCACTCATAATTGTTTTTTCGTCATTAACAATTTCACCAGTCTTTAAATCTACCATTCCATCAGACATATTATACATTGTAAAAGAATAATTAAGTTCATCTTCTACTTCCCTAATAAGTCTAATAATACGATTTTTTTCCGAACTATGTATAGTAATTACTGGAATTCTCGCTTTTAGATATCTTTTTAAATATTCTTTTGATTCATTATAATCCATCTTATCAACTCCATTTTATCATATTATTTCTAATAGTTTGTTCATAAACACCACTACTATCAGCACCTCTTATTTTGCTTAATAAAATATTATATACATTTGTAGTTTGAGTTTTAATTAACTCACTTAGTACATTTCTTTGCTCATCACTAATTTCTTTAATATCTATTAAAGAATATACAAATTTAACTTTTCTTTTAAATTCACTTAAAGTTAAATCTAAACTATTACGATCAAGCTCCATCTCATCAATAGTCCTTATTATTTCATTAATACTTTTTGTAAACTTATTTTTAATTAATTCAATAAGTTTAGGTTCTAAAATACTCATTAAATTTTCATTACGTCCTTCAGATAAAAGCGCTTTTTTAACAGATTCGTCATTTACTCTTTCTAATCTTTCTAAAGAAGTTATCCAATCATCATAAGTCATTTATTACCTCTTTTAATCTCTAATGGAACATCAATACTCCATTCTGGAAGTTTAATATTACTAACCTTTTTAACATTAACTTCCTCTGTCTTAATAGGAGATTTGTCATCAACTATTTCCTTAATTTCTGATGGCTTTGATTTTTCAACATCTTCATCTATTATTTTAAAGTCACTATTCATAATATCACCTAATATCTATATTTCTTTCTCTACTAGACGCCATATAATTATTAATATCTAAAGCATCTAAGAAATTTACTAACCTTTGATAATTCTCCATACCTTTAGATAAAGACTTTTCATATTCTTTATTTTCAGCATAAATAACTTCACAAATAGTTGCTAATTCTTTTCTTTTTCTTTGTTTTAACTGCTTGTTATTATCAATTAGCTTTAGTATTTTATATAGAAATATAATATTGCCAACAGCTAAAATCATTATTAATGCCATAAAAAGGATTTTATTAGAAAAGACAAAAAATATTCCAATAATTCCAATAATATCAATAATAAATAAAAATACCCACAAAAGCTTATCTTCATTTTTATCTAAAGACTCAACATAATCATTAATATGTTTTTTAATCTCATCCATAGTAGTATTATTATTAATTGTAAAACTTAAGTCATTGGCTAAAATATTAATATCACCTTTATTTATATCTTCATTAATATTTTCATAAGTCTTTTTAATATATTTACTAATGTAACACAAAGCTAACTTTTTAACATTTTCACTTGATTCAAATCTTTTTGGATGCATAACAATATTATTAAATAAAAATATAATATTAGTTTTATCCTCAGCAGAACTCTTTTGCTTTTCAAATAGTTCTTCAGCTTTAGCTTTATCTCCATTACATTCGATAATAAGTTTATTTTTTAAATTATCCTCTTGAAATATTTTCTCATCACTTTCAAAGTCATTTACTGCATTTCTAATAATTTCATCAATAGTATATTGTTTTCCTTTTTTATTAACAATATTAGTTAAATTTTTAAGTACACTTTCATACGAAGAAGTAATATACAAATTATCATCCATTATTAGTTTATCAATTGAATATTTGTCTATATATGGAAGTTGCAAATTATTACTTTCATAAGATCTAATATAAGAATCCCACATATCTAATTCTTCATCAGTAATTGATTCATCAGAAGATAAAATAGTCATCCAATCATTTATTTTTTTTACAACCATTTCTTTTCCTTTAAGACCCAAAACTTCATTAACACATAACTCTAAAACTTCAATAAAAGATGAATCTAATTTAAGAGGATTTATATCATCCAAATATGATTCTAACCAGTTTAAAGCAACATCATCACGATTAAACTTTAAATTAATTAACATAAAGAAAAGTTTAGTTTTTATGGGATTTTTTCTTAAAGCATTTTCTAAATCTTTTTGTGAAGATGATCTATCATCCAAAATCCAAGATATTAAAGCTCCATATGCATTACTTAACCAATAATCAGGATTATTTAAAATAACCTTTTGTCTTTGATTAACTAAAAAATTTTTATCTATATTAGAATTTAAAACAGAATCAATAACACTTATAGTCATTCTTCGTACATTATCAAAATAGCCAAATTTCTTTTCAAGTTGTTCATTATTATACATAATACTTTGTCTGGCACTAGTTAGAAACATAGTTTCCCTAATTTCCTTAACTAATCCCTTAATTTGAGTATCTAACGTAGAAACCTTTTCTTCAACATTATTAACTTGACTGTTAACTGAATTAACATTTTGAATAACACCAGATAATTCCTTAGCAACAGCACCTAAATTATTACCAATAGTATCTAAATTAGCTGAAGATATAGCATATGCTTCCATCTATCCCACCTCTATTATTTAATTATAGCATTATTTTAATTATAAAAAAAGAGGCTATTTTCCTCATTATAAATTTGATAAAATTCAAAGTTTTTTCATATGAATGAGATGCTCTCTTCAGGGGGTCCGCTCTTGGCACGAATTATCTCTTATACAAAAATTTAAATTCCTTATAAAATAAGGCTTTGCGAGTCTTAATAATTTATCATAGTTTATCAAAGTTTATATAATGGGAAATGTAAAAGTAAATGTAAAAATAAAAATAAGGTTATATTATTCCTTATTTTTAAAATATTTATTTACATGAATTATAGGTATTTTGCCATACATTTTTATATTCTTAGACCAAGTGCTTAATTTACTTAGTAGCATTATAGAATGTATCTTTTCTATACTAGCTTTATTCCCATCAAAAATAGTATTATTTTCTAAATAAAACCATACTCCATATTTTTTAGGTTCATTTAATTTATGTTTTTTTAAATCAACTTTTTTTGCATTAATCAACTTTGCTGACAAATCTGATTGATCTACGCAATATGAAAGTGACTGGGGTTTTCCAACTTTGACAGATATATATTCATCGTCAATTATTAAATCAGCTAATTCTATTTTATATTCGGAGTCAAAAAAATCACTTTCATACTTAGATATTAATAAATCCCTGTCCATTAACTTACCATTATGCTTCAAACATAATATTTTATTTATTATTTCTTCTCTGTACTCTTTTTCATTGCTTTTGTTTTTTTCAATATCATTTATACTCAAATTATCAGTAACATCATATTTAAAACTAATTGATTTAATTTCATCCATAATTAATTTATAATAGTCGGCATTATAATAATACCATTCATCATTATATAATGATACATTCTCTGAATCTATTTCATATGATATAAATTTTCTAATA
>CACXEC010000035.1 GCA_902766545.1 uncultured Erysipelotrichaceae bacterium
ATTCAAGGTGGAGTTTTAACTGGTGAGGTTGATGATTTAGTACTTTTAGATGTTACACCACTATCTTTAGGTATTGAAACATTAGGCGATGTTATGACTGTGTTAATTCCAAGAAATACTACTATTCCAACAAGTAAAAGCCAAGTATTCTCAACTGCTGCTGATAATCAACCAGCTGTAGATATTCATGTACTTCAAGGTGAAAGACCTATGGCAGCTGATAATAAAACACTTGGAAGATTTCAATTAACAAATATTCCTCCAGCTCCAAGAGGTATTCCTCAAATTGAAGTAACATTTGATATTGATGCTAATGGTATTGTTAATGTTAAAGCAAAAGATTTAGGTACTAATAAAGAGCAATCAATAACTATTACATCAAATACAAATCTTACTGATGAAGAAATTGATAAGATGATGAAAGAAGCTGAAGCTAATAAAGATGCTGATGAGAAACGTAAAGTTGAAGCTGATGCTAGAAATGATGCTGATAGCATGATCTTTACAACAGAAAAAGCTATTAAAGATTTAGGCGATAAAGTTAAAGATGATGATAAAAAGGCTGCCGAAGAATTAATTGCTGATTTGAAGAAAGCATTAGAAGGAAATAATGTTGATGAGATTAAAGAAAAAACTGAAGCTTTAAAAGAAAAAGCAATGGCATTATCTTCTAGTGTTTATGAAGAAATGGCTAAAGCAAATGCTGCAAATCAAAATAATGAATCTAACGAAGGCGGCGCTGAAGAAGCTGAATTTGTTAATAAGGACTAAGATAAAAGTTCTAGGTAACTAGAACTTTTATATCTTGTTAGATAGGAAAATATATGAAGAATTATAAAAACCGAAAAGATGTTCCGGATAAATATAAATGGGATTTAACAGAATACTATAAAAGTGAAGATGATTTTAACAAAAGTTATGATAAGGCATTGAAACTTATTGAAAAGATTAAAGACTATGTAGGATGTACTAAAGATAGTTCAAGACTATATGAATTTATATTATTTGATTTGGAAGTGTCTGATTTAATTGAAAACTTGTATGTTTATACATATTTAATTAATGATCAGGAACTTGGAATATCTAAGTCAATAGCAAATAAAAATAAGTGTGAATTATTAATGGCTAAGTATAGTGAAAATACTTCATTTTTTGCGCCAGAACTTTTAAGGCTTAGTGCTAGTAAATATGATAGCTTATTTAAAAATAACAGTTTGACAGAATATAAGCCGATGTTAGATCGTATTTATCGTGAAAAGAAACATATTCTATCGGAGAATGAAGAAATTATTATTAATAATTTAATTAATGCATCAGATCATTTTGATGATATATCGTCCACGATGTTAAATAGTGCACATGATTATGGAACTGTTATTTTAAATGGAGATAAAATTGCTTTAACTGCAACTAATTATGCGAAAGTGATGAAATCCAGCGATCGAGTTTTTAGAAAAGAAACTTATGAAAAATTTAATAAAGTCTTAGATAGGTATGGTGCTATATCTGCATCTTTACTTGACTCGTATGTAAAAATGCGATCTTGTGAATTAAAGTTAAGAAAATATGCTAGTAGTTTTGATGCTAAATTATTTTCACTTAATATGTCTAAAAATGTTTTTGATGCACTAAAAAAGAATGTTTTTAATAATTTAGATTCTTATCAAAAATTTTTAAAACTATTTAAAAATGTTCATGGGTATAGAGTATTATATCCATATGACTTAAATCTCAATCTTTTAAGTAGTAAAAGAGAATATTCTATAGAAGAAGCACAGAGGATTATTTTAGAATCTATTAAAATATTAGGTGATAATTATTGTAATAAATTTAAAAAAATTTTTAATAATCATTATATTGATTATTTAACTTATAAGGGAAAGTGCTCAGGTGGTTATTCATTTGCTACTGGAAGTAAGGATTCTAGAATAATGATGAATTATAATGGAGATTTATCTTCTGTTTCAACGATTGCTCATGAAGGTGGGCATAATGTTCATCATCAATTTGTTAAGGAAAATAATCCATTAGAATATCGAAATCCTTCTTCAATAATATGTGAAGTTGCATCTCTAACTAATGAATGCCTACTTTCTAATTATTTAGCTAAAAATGGCCGTGATAAAGAAGAAAAACTTAGTGGTTTATCTAATATTATTGAAGTTATTAATTCTAATCTTTTTGGAGCAGTTAGAGAAGGTGCTATTGAAGAAGATTTTTATAGCTTGGTTGATAATGGTGGATCTATTACTAAAGATTATATGACTAAGATATCTTTAGATTCATATCAAAAATATTATGGTAATTTAGTTAAAATGGATGAATATGCTCTTTGTTCTTGGATGAGAAGAAGTCATTATTATATGTTTTTTTATCTTTATTCATATGCTATTTGTATATCTGTAGCAACATATGTGGCAAGTGAAATAATTAATGGAAATACTAACATGCTAGATAATTATATTAAATTTTTAAGTGCAGGATCTAATTTATGGCCATGTGATGTATTTAAGATTCTTGGTATTGACTTAACTAAAGATGATGTTTATCTTGGTGCAATAAAGTATTATAATTCTTTAATAGATGAATTTGAAAAAATAAGGAAGGAGGACTAATATGGCTAAAAAAGATTTTTATGAAGTTTTGGGTGTATCTAAAAATGCTACTGAAGCTGAAATTAAAAGTGCGTTTAGAAAAAAAGCTAAAGAATACCATCCAGATAATAAGGAAACCGGCAATGCTGAGAAATTTAAAGAAATAAGTGAAGCCTATGGAGTATTATCTGATGCAAATAAAAGAAAACAATACGATCAATTTGGTTCAGCTGCATTTGAAAATGGTGCTGGCGGATTTGGTGGTTTTAATGACGGATTTGGAGGATTCTCTGGATTTGATTTTGAAGATTTAGATTTAGGAAGTATTTTTGAAACCTTTATGGGTGGTTCTCGTGGTTCTAGAACATCAGGCCCAAGACCATCTAGAGGTGCCGATACATTAGTAAATCTAAATTTATCTTTTGAGGAAGCTGTTTTTGGATGTGAAAAAACATTTGAAGTAAAATTAGATTTAATTTGTCCAGAATGTAATGGAAAAGGTGGTAGAAATCCCAAAAAATGTTCTAAGTGTGGTGGTAGAGGCCGTGTAGTTAAAGAACAAAGAAGTATTTTAGGCATTATTCAAACTGAATCTGTGTGTCCTGATTGTCATGGTTCTGGTGAAGAATTTGAATCTATTTGTTCTAAGTGTCATGGCAATCAAACTATTAAAACTAATAAAAGTATTACATTAAAAGTTCCAAGCGGAGTAGATAATGGAGATCAAATGCGAATGTCTGGAAAAGGTAATGCTGGTGCTAATGGCGGCGCAAATGGAGATATATATATTGAGTTTAGTGTTAAAGAGCATCCACTATATAAAAGAGATGGTAAAGATATTTATTTGATTGTTCCTCTTACCATTACTGAAGCTGTATTAGGTTGTAAAAAAGATATTCCAACTATATATGGTAAAGAGAATGTTTCATTTGCTGCTGGTACTCAAAATAATGAAAAAATTAAACTTAAGGGTAAAGGAATCGATGATAAGAAGACTGGTAAGTTGGGAGATATGTATTTAATAACTAATGTTATTATTCCAACCAAGTTAGATCGCACTCAAAAGTCACTATTTAATGATTTAAATGAAACAACTTTAGATAATGATGAAGCATTTAAGAAAATAAAAAAATATTTATAAAAAGCTCTTTTCTGGGCTTTTTTATCATGTTATAATCTTATAGGAGGATTAAAATGGATTTTAAAAAGATATTAAAAGATATTATTCCATATATAATAATTATTTTAGTTGTAGTAGGGATTAGAACCTATATTTTTACACCAATTAAAGTAAATGGTACTAGTATGTCTCCGACACTTCTTCCAAATGAATTAATGATATTAAATAAAATTGGCAAGAATAATCTAAATAGATTTGATATTGTAGTTGTTAAAGAAGAAAAAAAATATATTATTAAAAGAATAATTGCACTTCCTGGTGAGTCAGTGGCATATATTGATGGAAAATTATATATTAATGAAAAAGTAGTGAAAGATGATTATTCTAAGAGCAGAACCAATGATTTTAATGAAATTAAATTAGCAAATGATGAATATTTTGTAATGGGTGATAATAGATCTGTATCTAGTGATAGTAGATATATTGGTCCAATTAAAAAGGAACAAATAATTGGTAAAAGTAAGTTTATTATTTTCCCTTTTAATAAAATTGGTAATGTACAATGAATACTTATTTAATTAGTATTTTTTCGAATAGATTAGTAGAGGATGAAATAGATAAAATAATAAAAGGTAAAAATAATGTTATTTATTTTAATTATGATGATACTGACATAGATAATATTATTGAAGAGTGTGCTTATTTTAGTCTATTAAATGATGAAAAAATAGTTATTGTTAGAAATTTTAAATTAAATAGTGCTTCTAAAGCTTTAGATAAATATTTAGACAATATTAATCCTAATACGAGATTAGTGTTATTAGTTAATAATATAGATAAGAGAAGCTCCTTATATAAAAGAATAAAAAAAGAAGGCACAGTAATTGAAATTACCGAATTGAAACCTAACGAACTTATAAATAAAGTTAATAATTACTGTAAAAGTATTAATGTTAAAATAGATTATGTTGCTTTACAAGAACTTATATCATTTAATATAAATAATTATGATTTAATATTAAATGATATAGATAAAATTAGTATAGTTACTAATAATATTACTCATGAGGATGTTATAAAATTTGCTTTTAAACTTGATGAAGAAGATAATTTTGGCTTTTCAGATGCTATAATTAGTAAAAAATACGATAGTATTTTGAGTGGCTATAACTTATTTATTAGAAAAAAACAAGAAGTTATTCCTTTTTTAGCATTACTAGCTAGTCAATTTAGAATAATTTTGGCAGTAAAAGAGATTAAAGAAAATGATGATTTTATTGCTAAAACTTTAAATATTCATCCTTATAGAGTTAAATTGGCTCGAGAAAAATCATATAATTATTCTAAAGACGATATTTTAAATGTGTTATTATTATTATGTGATTTAGATAAGAATTTAAAATCATTAAATGTTAATCAATACTCTTTATTGGAATCTTTTTTGATAAACTTTTTAGCGATCTAGGAAAAACCTAGATTTTTTTATTTTGAGAGTTATAATATCTATATAAATTTATATTTTATGCGAAAAATTGTAAAAAATTACAATTATTTGTAAAAAAATAAAGGAAATTAGGGGTATAACGGTAATAAATAATATATAGAGGGTGTTTTTATGGCAATAATACCAAGTGAAGAGATAAATAATATTCGTAATAGTGCTAATATAGTTGATATTATTTCTTCATATATTAATTTAGAACCTAGAGGGAAAAATTTTTTTGGAATTTGTCCATTTCATGATGATCATACACCTAGTTTAAGTGTATCTCCGGATAAGCAAATATATACTTGTTTTGTATGTGGCGCTTCGGGTAATGTTTTTACCTTTGTACAGCATTTTGAAAACACTGACTTTCCTGAAGCTGTTAAAATAGTTGCTGATAAGATAGGTTATAATTTAAAATATGATGTTAAGAAAAATAATCCAAATAAAAAGTATTATGATTTACTTGATTTAGCGAATAAATACTTTATAAATAATTTAAATAGTAATTTAGGCAAAGAAGCCCGTGAGTATTTAATTAATAAGAGAAAATTATCTGATAGTATAATAGATGAATTTAAAATTGGTTTATCAATAACCGATAATAGTTTAAGTAAACTATTAATTAATAAAGGTTATTCTCCTAAAGAAATTGTATCGGTCTCTTTAGCTAGTGATAGTGAAAAAGGATTATATGATTTATTTAGAGGGCGAATTACTTTTCCCATTTGTGATGATAAAGGTAATATAGTTGCTTTTTCAGCTAGAATATATAATGAAGTTAGTGAAAATAAGTACATTAACTCTAAAGAAAGTTTTATTTTTAAAAAAGGCAATATATTGTTTAATTATGATAAATGTAAAACTGAAGTATCAAAAAGTCGAAGTGTAATTATTTGTGAAGGACAGATGGATGCAATAAGAATATATTCTAGTGGAATTAAAAATGTCTGTGCAACTATGGGAACGGCTCTTACTAAAGAACATATTAGTCTTTTGAAAAAGCTTAATTCGAAAGTAATTTTGGTCATGGATAATGACGATGCTGGAGAAAAAGCTACACTTGCTAATGGTGAAGAGTTAATTAAAAATAATATTGAGACGTTAGTTGTTCGTTTATCTGGAGAAAAAGACCCTGATTCTTATATTTTAAAATATGGCGTTGATAGTTTCAAAGATGCTATTAAGAGTGCAATTACTTTTTTTGATTTTAAAATAGGGGTTTTAAAGAAAAATAGGAATTTAAAGAAATCCGATGAGCTTGCTGATTACATTAATAAAGTTATTGAGGAACTTAACAAGTCAGATGATGAGGTATTAAGAGCTGTAACTATAAATAATATTGCTTCAACATATGATATTGACAAATCATTGCTAGAATCTAAATTATCTGATATTAAGCCACTTAAGAGTGTAAAAGTTGTTCAAAAGCCGAAAAAGAAAACTGGTAGGTTTCAAAAAGCAGCCGAAGCTATTTTATATATAATGATGAATAATCCTAAATATATAAAAAGATATCAAAAAGAACTTAATTATTTTCCTGAAAGAAAATATAAGTTAATAGCAAATGATATTTTGGCTTTTACAAAGATAAATGGTACGTTTAATTTAGCAGATTTTATAACGTATATAAATGATTTTGATTATAAAGATGATATTTTAGATATTATTAATAAATTTGATAATTTAGCAAATTTAGAAATTGACTTTGATTCATTTTTGAGTATAATACGAGAATGGATTACAGAAAAACAAATTGAGGAACTAAAAGAGGAACTTAAAAACGAGACAGATATTAATCGAAAAGAAGAAATTAATGACTTGATTATTAATTTAAAAAGAGGGAGCGAAGAATAATGGCAAAAGAATTAAAAGAGATTAAGACTTTTGATGAAAGAAAAAAAGATTTAATTAAATTAGGAAAAAAAGAGGGATTTATTACTTTTGAGCAATTAGCAGATGCTTTAAGAGGATTAGATATTGATAGTGATGCACTTGATGATTTATATAATACGTTAATGGAAAATGGAATTGCGGTTGTAGCAAATGAGAATAACGATACA
Source organism: uncultured Erysipelotrichaceae bacterium (assembly GCA_902766545.1). Taxonomy (GTDB): domain Bacteria; phylum Bacillota_I; class Bacilli_A; order RF39; family UBA660; genus CAG-533. Next base: position 7,264 of record CACXEC010000035.1, read on the forward strand.
TCTGGTGGTGGTAAAGGTAAATCAGAAGATGATGTTGTTATATTAAATGATGAAGATTTAACTAAGGATATTAATATTAATGATCCAGTTCGTATGTATTTAAAAGAAATAGGACGTATTAGTTTGCTTAGTCCTGATGATGAAATGAAATTATCTATTAGAGTTGCAGAAGGCGATGAAGAGGCTAAAAATATATTAGCTGAATCTAACTTACGTTTAGTAGTTTCTATTGCTAAAAGGTATGTTGGACGTGGTTTATTATTTCTTGATTTAATTCAAGAGGGTAATATCGGATTAATGAAAGCAGTTGAAAAGTTTGATTATGATAAGGGCTATAAATTCTCAACTTATGCTACTTGGTGGATTAGACAAGCTATAACCCGTGCACTTGCTGATCAAGCTAGAACGATTCGTGTTCCAGTTCATATGGTTGAAACTATCAATAAAATGGCTAGAATTCAAAGACAATTAACTTTAGAACTTAATAGAGAACCTTCTGAAGAAGAAATTGCTAAGAAAATGGGTATAAGTGTTGATAAGGTAAGAGAAGTAATTAAAATAAGTCAAGATCCGGTTAGTTTAGAGACTCCAATTGGTGAGGAAGATGACTCTCATTTAGGCGATTTTGTACCAGATGAGAGAAGTTTATCACCAGAAGAATATGCAACAAATGAAATATTAAAAGAAGAAATAAAAAGTGTTCTTGCTACTTTACAACCTCGTGAACAACAAGTGTTAGAGCTTCGATTCGGACTTATTGATGGTACTAGTTATACTTTAGAAGAAGTTGGTAAAAGATTTAATGTTACTCGTGAACGTATTCGTCAAATTGAAGCTAAAGCTTTAAGAAAATTAAGACATCCATCTCGTGCTAAAAAATTAAA
>CACXEC010000036.1 GCA_902766545.1 uncultured Erysipelotrichaceae bacterium
GAGTATAATAGTGTTTGAAAAGAAAGGGTGATAATTATGTTTAATATGAATCCTGAAGAAGATAATGTTAATGTTTTAGAAAAATATGGAAGAAATGTTAACGACGATATAAAAAATCATAAAGTTGATCCAGTTATAGGTAGAGATGAGGAAATTAGAAGCATTACTAGAATTTTATCTCGTAAAACAAAAAACAATCCTGTGTTAATTGGTGAGCCTGGTGTAGGTAAAACGGCAATTGTTGAGGGACTTGCCGAACGAATAGTTAAAGGCGATGTTCCAGATTCTTTAAAAGATAAAGAAATATGGGAACTTGATATGGCAGCTTTAGTAGCTGGTGCTAAGTATCGTGGTGAATTTGAAGAAAGGATTAAAAAAGTTCTTGAAGAAATAAAGAAAAGTGAAGGCACAATTATAATGTTTATTGATGAAATCCATATGATTGTAGGTAGTGGTGCAGAAGGTGCCATGGATACTGCTAATATACTAAAGCCTTTACTTGCTCGTGGTGAAATTAAGGTAATTGGTGCTACAACTTTAAAAGAGTATCGCGAATACATTGAAAAAGATGGGGCTTTAGAGCGTAGATTTCAAAAAATTATTGTTCATGAACCTACTGTTGAGGATGCTATAACTATTCTTCGTGGTTTAAAAGAAAGATTTGAAATATATCATGGGGTTACTATCCAAGATAAAGCCTTAGTCAGTGCGGCTACTTTATCTAATCGGTATATAACTGATAGATATTTACCCGATAAAGCAATAGATTTAGTCGATGAAGCCTGTGCAACTATTAGAGTTCAAATGGATAGTGTTCCTACTGAACTTGATGAGCTTATTCGTAATATAATGCGACTTGAAATTGAAAGGGAGGCTATTAAGAAAGAAAAAGATGAACTTTCACGCGCTAGACTAGATGAAATTGATAAAGAATTGTATACTTTAAAATTAAAAGAAGCTGACTTAAAGAAAATTTGGAATGAAGAAAAAGAGGTTAGCGAAAAAATATCAAAGAAGAAAAGTGAGATTGAAAAAGCCAAATATGATTTGGTGGCGGCTGAGAATAATTACGATTTAGAAACAGCAGCTAGACTTCGTCATGGAACGATTCCTAATTTAGAAAAAGAACTTAATGTATTAAAAGAAAAATCAAATAATAAAATGCTTAGTGATGTTGTAACTTCAGATGATATAGCGAAAGTTATTAGTAAGTGGACTAATATTCCAATTCAAAAATTAGTAAGCAGTGAGAAAGAAAAAATATTAAATTTAGAAAATAATTTAAAGTTAAGAGTTAAAGGTCAAGATGAGGCCCTATCTTTAGTTAGTAATGCAATTATTAGGAGCAGAAGTGGAATTAAAGATCCAAATAAACCGATTGGTTCATTCATTTTTTTAGGACCAACTGGAGTAGGAAAAACTGAAGTGGCTAGGAGCCTTGCATATGAGCTTTTTGATGACGAACACCATATGATTAGAATTGATATGAGCGAATATATGGAAAAATATTCTGTATCCAGATTAATAGGAGCGGCTCCTGGATATATTGGTTATGAAGAAGGAGGCCAGTTAACAGAAGCAGTAAGAAGGAATCCTTATTCAATTGTTTTATTTGATGAAATTGAGAAAGCTCATCCTGATGTTTTAAATTTATTATTACAAATTTTGGATGAAGGTAGACTTACTGATTCAAATGGCCGAACAGTAGATTTTAAAAATACAATTATTATAATGACTAGCAATATTGGCGCTGAACATATTTTAGATGGACATGATGAAATGGTAATAAGTGAGCTTCATAATTATTTCAAACCAGAGTTTATTAATCGATTAGATGAAATAATATTGTTTAAAAAGCTATCTAAAGATGCATTATCTGAAATTTTAAATAAAATTATAATTGAAATAGAAAACAGATTAAAAGATTATGGCATTAAAATTAATGTTGATGCAAGTGCTAGAGAATACTTTATTAATAATGGATATGATGAATTCTATGGTGCAAGGCCTTTAAAAAGATTAGTTAGTAAGACACTTGAAACGTCTTTGGCAAAAGAAATAATAGAAGGAAATATAAAAGAAAATTCAATAGTATTTGTTTCTTATGAAAATAATAAAATAGTAATAAAAAATGCTTAATTTTAAGCATTTTTTATTATAGTTACTTTTTGTTTTCCATCATTTATTAAAATGTTGTTTTCCAAAAGTTTTCTTTTTAACTCTTTCGCTACTCCTTTTGAAGAATCATATACTTTTGCTTTAGGATAATACTTTTTAATTTTATCTTTAATATATGGATAGTGTGTACATCCTAAGACAATAGAATCTATATTCTCATATTTTGACATGTGCTTTTTTAATATATCATCTATTTTTGATACGTTATTTGTTTCGATTGCATTTGCAAGACCTTTACAAGCTTCAAGGTATATGTTTTGATTATCTCTTTTATTAGTTTTTATTAACTTATTAACACTAAAAGAATTAATTGTTGCGGTTGTTCCTAAAACTAAAATATTGTGGTGATTTTTCTCGCATGCAACTTTAATAGCTGGCTCGGTCCCAATAAATATTATATTAGGATATTTTTCTCTTAAGTATGTAATACATCTAGTTGTAGCTGTATTACATGCAATAACAATTACTTTAATGTTTTCTTTAATAAAAAAGTCAACTATTTTTGATGTTATTATTTTTAGTTCTTTGTCGTTTTTATCACCATATGGATTGTTAATAGAATCGGCATAATAAATAATATTATTATGTTTTATAGCTTTTTTAATTTCAGCTAAAATTGTTAGTCCTCCTATTCCAGAATCAAATATTCCAATCAATCTTACCACCCATTATATTATACAATATTCTTTAAATTAGATATGCTTATATTAGTAATGTTATGAAAAAGTATTTGCAAGATAATTTATTTTATATATTTTTATTTATAATTATTTTTTGTAGTATTTATTTCAATTAATAAAATGTATCAATTAAGAGGAAAATATACCTATAATAATATGCTTTATGCTAACATATATTCCAAGGATGGCTTATCATAAATATTGGGGGGCCTTAGTAAATTAATTTTTAGCACTTGTGCTTGACAAGTGCTAAAAATTGTATTAAACTACTATCTAGAAAAGAGTGATATTTATATGAAAAAGAAAGAATTTAAATCATCTTCAAAAAGATTATTGGATCTTATGATTAATTCGATTTATACGAATAAAGAAATATTTTTGAGGGAATTATTATCTAATGCAAGTGATGCATTAGATAAGCTTAATTTTTTGTCTTTGACTGATGCTTCAATTGAAAAGGATAATTTAGAAATATTTATTATTCCCAATAAAAATGAAAGGACCTTGACAATTTATGACAATGGCATTGGTATGAGTGAGGAAGAATTAGAACATAATTTGGGAACAATTGCTGAGTCAGGTTCTTTAAAATTTAAAGAAGAAAATAAAGACCAAAAAAGTGCAGAAATTATTGGGCAATTTGGAGTCGGATTTTATTCTGCCTTTATGGTTGCTAAGAAGATTGAAGTATTATCTCGAAGATATGGTAGCGAGAACGCTTATTTGTGGGAAAGTACAGGTCCCGACGGATATAGTATAAAAGAATCTAAAATGGATGGTTATGGAACAAAGATTATTATTTATTTAAGGGATGATACTGAAGACGATGATTATGGTAAATATTTAGATGAACATACTATTAGAAGTTTAGTAACTAAATATAGTGATTATTTAAGATATCCTATTAAAATGGAAGTTGAAAATTCTAAATTAAAAGACGGTTCAACTACTGAGTATGAAACGGTTAAAGAAATAGTCACTTTAAATTCTATGATTCCTTTATGGAAAAAGGATAAAAAAGATATTACAGATGATGAATATAATAATTTCTATACTGATAAATTTATGGATTATGAAAAACCATTAAAAGTCATTCATACTTCTGTTGAAGGAACAGTTTCTTATAAATCATTATTATTTATTCCATCACATGCTCCATTTGATTATTATTATAAAGATTATAAAAAAGGACTAGAATTGTATTCTAATGGCGTTTTAATCATGGATAAATGTGAAGACTTAATTCCTGATTATTATAGTTTTGTAAAAGGTTTGGTAGATTCTCCGGACTTATCATTAAATATTTCTAGAGAAATGCTTCAAAATGATAAACATTTAATTGCTATGTCTAAGACTATAGAAACTAAAATTCATAATGAACTATTAGATTTGTTAAAGACTAATTTTGAAGAGTATAAGAAGTTTTTTAGTGTTTTTGGTAGTCAAATTAAATATGGTGTATATAATATGTATGGAATGGATAAAGATAAACTTAAAGACTTATTAATATTTTATTCATTTAAAAAGAAAGATTTTATTACACTAGAAGAGTATGTTAATACAATGGAACAAAATCAAGATAATATTTACTATGCATCAGGTGAAACAACGGATAAAATTGATATGCTCCCACAAGTTGAACAAGTTAAGAATAAAAATTTTGATATATTGTATTTAACTGATTATTTAGATGAGTTTGTAATTGATATTCTTGGAGAGTTTAATGGTAAGAAGTTTAAGAATGTTACAGATGGCTCATTAGATTTAGATACTGATGAAGAAAAAGATCAAATTAAGAAAATTAATGAAGACAATAAACAAATGCTTGCTTATATGAAAGAAGCTTTGTCTGATGAAGTAATTGATGTTAGGTTTACCAATAAACTTGTAAATCATCCTGTATGTCTAACTACCGACGGAAAAATTAGTGTAGAAATGCAAAAGGTGATAAATGCTATGCCAACTGATGAAAAAGTAAATGCTAAAATGATATTAGAGATAAATGAGAAACATCCGATTGCCAATAAACTTAGGGATTTATATGATAATGACAGAGAAGAACTAAAAAAATATGCTAAAATACTTTACTCTACTTCAAGATTAATTGAAGGATTAAGCGTTGAAAATCCAACAGAAGTATCTAATATAATATGTGAGTTGTTATCTAACAAATAAAGTCAAATTAAAAGGTTTAGTTGTAAGCTAAATCTTTTTATATATTTTTACAATTAAAAAAGAGATTTAATCTCTTAATAATTAACACATGTAGTATTTTTTTCCACATATATTATTAATGGTTAATTGGACTGTTTTAAAGCATTCCTCTTTCTTTTTACAACAACAGTCAACTTCATCGCCTAGAACTTCTAAATCTCCTTCAATTATGACTGTTTCAATATAATTATTACATTTTCGACTAATTAGAAGACTTGCTGAATTATTAGCTTTTAAATATTTCATGAGAGTTCCACAATCACATGTTTTAAAATATATATTTAAGCATCCACAAAAACAGTCTGTATCGTAAAATACTAATTCTTGATATGGGGCACTATATCCACAAAGTGAAAGTACCCCTCTATTTTTATTTTGAATAATATTTGAACACTCTTGTAGTTTTAGTTTTTCGTAATTCATATAAATTTCCTCCTAAAATATTATACGTAAATTTAAAAAAAGTGTTTAAGTCGAATGAATTACATATAATTTAATGGTGATAAAATGATTGAGTTAATTGGTGCTTTTTTTATTTCTATTCTTGGAACATTTTTACATTTTACATATGATTTAAGCAATCATAATAAGTATGTCTCTTTATTTTCTGCAGTAAATGAAAGTGTTTGGGAACATTTAAAACTTTTAGTTTTTCCATCTTTTTTATGGACGTTAATCGAAATACCATTTTTGTATAAAAATCATAATTTTTTGTTTGCTAAATGTGTTTCTTTAATTATAATGACACTTATTATTATATTTTTTTCTACTATCATAAAAAAAGTATTTGAAAAAAATATTTTATTTCTTGATATAGTTTTTTTCTATATTGCAATTTTTTTAGGTCAGTTTATAAGTTTTAAAATATTAAGTCTCAGTCCGGTTTCATCTTCTATTAATTATATTTGCTTGCTAATCTTGATCTTTATTTATGGATATTTTTTAATAGCGACTTTTATACCTGGTAAATCAAAAATTTATATTGATCCTAATACCAAAAAAAGTGGATTTAAAGGACATAGGAAGTAAAAACTATTTACTTTTTTTGTTATATTGCTTATAATAAATTCTCTGCTTGAGAAGGTGAAGTTATGAAATTAAGTAGAAGAACATTAAATTTTATGTTAAAAAACAATTATAAAGCAATTGATTCACTTGTTAGAGGCCTTTTACTTAAGGCTTATGGTTTTTCAGATGAGGTTGTTGCTGCTGCTTATCTCTTGGATTTAGTTAGAGACGGAAAACTTTTAATTGATGATGTTTCACGACTTTTTGGTGGAAAAACTGCAAGTTTAATTATAACAGCTTTACCTTATTCTAGTAGTGATAATTTAAGTAGCTATGAGAATGATAGACAGTTTATTAAAACTATAAAAAATTTACCGCTTAACAATGCAGCTTTAATTTGTGCTGATGTTATAACTAGTTTAGAAAAAGTAGATTTACAATTTATAAAGGCAAATAAAAAGGATTTTGATAGCTTAAAAATTGATGCGATGCAGGCTAAAGCTCACTACTTATTAATATATGATACGTTTTCAGATATTTATGATTTGGGTTTATTAAAAAGATTGAAAGGTTTAATTGATACTATTTTTGATGCTGAATCTTTAACTCCTGATACTTTTTTAGAAATAGAATCTCTCGAAAATGTTGACGCTGCAGATGAACTTAATAGTTTAAAAAATATTATAAATAGTTCCAAGCCTTATATAATAGAATTGTGTGCAACGGGGAATCTTTCTTATAAGTCTTTATATGGTAGACTGTTAAGCTTTTTTAATGATGATAGCTTTAAAGTTAAGGTTAAAGATGAAATGGATTCTAAAGGTAGATTTGAAGAAGAAATTATTTCTGATAAAACAGGAATTTCATCTTTAGAAAAAAATGTTATTCTTCTTTCTTCTCTAAAAGAAGGGCTATTAAAAAGTATTATAGGGGATAAAGACGTGCTTATTGTAGATGAGGATCTATATGATATATTACTATATTTGGACATTATGGTAAAAAGCGGGAAAATTTCTCTTGAAGATATAAGAAGATATTTTAATTATTATCGATTTGATTTAAAATATTTATTTAATTATACTTGCTTTCATTATAATGCTTTAAGTTCATTGAGTGATGATATGTTTTTTGATCATGATGACTTAGAAAGTATTAGACATTTAGTTGAAGGACTATCTAATGAAGCAAATTTAAATGAAGGTGAAACTACTATTGTAGTAGCTGGCACATTATTACCAATTATGCAAGATAGTAAAATATTTGAACTTAAAAAGATTATTCATAAGGACGAATAAAAGGACGCATTCAAGCGTCCTTTTATTTATGAGTATTTTCGTAATAATTTCTCTCACATAACTGATCGATTACTTCATCTAGTTCTTCATCAAGAGTATCTTCATAAATCTCGCTTGCTTCAAAAATAATTTGCTTAATTGAAGTAGCGTTATTAATGTCTATTCCATTTCTTTTTAATACATCAATTTGGTAGTTGGTTAAATAAATATTGTCATTGATTTTAGTTAATTTATTTCGAGAAAAATCGATGGTGCTAAATAATTCTTTTAAATCATAAGTTTTATCTTTTATTTTCATATTATATAAAATCCACAAAATTAATATAATTTAGTTTTTCTAGTAATATGAAAGCTAAAATTCCTATTAATAACAATAACAATATAATTGAAAGTGCAGATGCTCCTTTCCTTTTTTCTTTTATAACTACTGGTTTTTCTACTATAAGCTTTTTATTTAATTTAGTATTATTTTCCATGCTTTTTCCTTCCTTTTAGTGGCATTATACTTAATATGCTGTATATTAGTATTATACCAATTATAATGAAAATGTACATATTATTATTCTTTTTAAACTCTGCATTTAATATTATATTTTCATTTATAGGTGTATCAAAATTAAATGGTTTACCGTTATAATTCCAACAAACAAAGTTATATCCTTTTTTAGTTGGTATAAATGCATTAGCTTTATCGTTTTCAATTACTTCTTCAATTCTTTCATTATCATCATATTTAAAAATCACTTTATATATGGAAATATTATCTTTCCAGATTCCTAAATTGCTTTTTTTTGCTATTTGTTCTTCAAGTTGGAGTATGTTGGTATATTTATAGTTATCATATAAATAGGCTACTTTTGCATATCCTTTTTTTATTAATTCTTTTTGCAATAGTTCTCCGTCTATCCATATCCAGGCTAGAGTGCGATTGAATTTATCAACTTTATTATTTTCATATTCTAATATAATCTCTTTAGCGTTTTTAATTTTTTCACAAGTAAAATCAGCTGCTTGTCTAGCATACAATTCATCATCATTATCATTATGAGCAAGTTCAGGGGTATCAATTGCTATAAATCTTACTTTTACAATTTCATTATTTATATTAAATTTAGCTGTATCTCCATCAATGCATTTTGAAAATGAGACAATTTCATTTGCTTTAACTTCAATAATAGATGATAATAAAAGTGTAATAAATAAAATAATAGCTTTTTTCATACTAATCTCTTTTATGATATGTTTATCTTAAAAAAAATTCAAGTTTTTTATATTTGGTTTACATTTAAAAGTGTATTTTAAATATTATTATTTTGTGTTATTATAATAATAATAGAGGGTGGCTATTGTGAATATAGTAGATTTATTTTTGAATGAATTACAAAAAAGAATTAATTCAAATGAAGAAATAATCCGTGATTTTGAATCTAGAAAAAATGCTTTATTACAAATAAAGAATATTTTTTATAATCATAATTTGTTGGAGCAAAATTTGGATTTAAATGGATTACTTAGCTTAAAGAATGCTGAGGTTAAATTACTTCTTAATCAGTTTGATACGGATAAAATAGAAGCTATATTTCACACATATTTAGTCTATAAACCAATTGTCTTATCATATGAAGAGTTAACTAAAAGATTTAATTCAAATTTTGATGCTCCACAATATCAAGAAGCAATTAAATGGCTAGGTGACTTGGTTCAGAAAATAAATAATTATATTAATAATTTTGAAAGTAGAAATGAAGA
>CACXEC010000037.1 GCA_902766545.1 uncultured Erysipelotrichaceae bacterium
AATATCTTGAATTAAGCCCCTCCAAACAAGTTCTTCATAAAATGTCATTTTTTCCATAAAATACCTCTTTCTTATTTTATATCATATTATTTCAAAAAATTCATTACTAAATCAATCATTAATTCCTTTTCTTTAGGATTTGATTCAGCAATTAATAATGTAATAGCTGCTAATGTATTATTATCGATAATTTGATTATTCTCTCTATATAGAATATCATATTTTTGTAAAAAATAAATAAATATTGTAGCAGCTATTCTTTTATTACCGTCAATAAATGCGTGATTTTTAACTGTTAAATATAAAACATTAGCACATTTTTCTTGAATAGTAGGATAAACATCCTTACCATCAAAAGAAGCATAAATATCATTAATAATAGATTTAAAACTATTGTTTCTTTCCAAAGCAAATAAATTTGATTCATTATTAAACTTCAATTTATTAATTACATTTAAACATTCATCATAACTAATAATTAACTCAGTGTTATTTCCTTTAACTTTCTTTAAAGTACGGTGATCATAATCATCAAGTAAGTCAAGTGCTTTAGTGTATGATGTAATAACATTTAAAACGTCTTTAACTTCATCTTTAGTTGCTCTTTCGTTACTACGGTTTGCAATATCCAATAATTTAACTGTTTTCTCTAAATATTTAAGCCTTTTTTCATTAATTGAATAACCTTTAATTAAGTATTCTTTTAACACTTTATTAGCCCATTTACGAAAGATAATCCCATTTTTAGATTTAACACGATATCCGACACTAATTATCATATCAAGATTATAATATTGTATTTTTCTAGAAACGAGTCTATTTCCTTCATTTTGAACTGTCGCAAAATTTGCGACAGTTGAATCATCAAGTTCTTCTTTTAAAGCATTATTAATGTGCTTTCTTATCGTTTTTTCATCTCTATTAAATAACTTTGCCATTTGATTAGCACTTAGCCAAACCGTTTCATCTTTCATATTAACTTCTAATTTAACATTTTGATTATCAAAAATAATTATTTCATTTTTCATATTATCATCTCCTTCAAATTTTTATTTTTTGTAAATTCTAAATTAAAAAAGTTCATAATTTAAGGACTGATATTTTCAGCGGTACCACCTTAATTTATGAACTTGTCATACTCTTGATACTTTTAACGCAAGTAAGCGATTTGGCTCCAGAGTCGTAAATTCTTTCAACACCAATTAAATAAATTATATCAAACACATAATTAAAGTCAACTAATATTTGACTTTTATATCTAAAAACTATATATTACAGGTGGTAAAACTGATTTAAAAGTTGGTGAAAAGATATGCTTATTAAAGATTTATATTTATCGTTTGGAGTGCAAGAGATATTTGATGGTGTCAACTTAAGAATTGATGAAAATGAAAGAGTGGGTATAGTCGGCAATAACGGTGCCGGTAAGACTACTTTCTTTAAGATTGTCTTGGGGGAACTTGAGCCGGATTCTGGTAAAGTAATACTTTCAAGTGGAGCTAGAGTTGCATGTTTGCCTCAAGTTATTAGTGATGAAGTGCCAGATATGAGTATCACAGTCTTTGAATTTATATCAAGTGCTAGACCTATTGAAAAATTAAGTGAAGAATTGCAAGAAGCGTATAATCATATTTCTACCATTATGGATGAAAGAGAACTTAAAGAAGAATATCGTAAAATTGAAAAAATTGAGCGCAAATTAGATTATTGGAATCAATACAGTGCTGAAACTATTCTTTTAAAAATATTAGATGGTATGGATATATCTAGTGATATGCTTAATAAACCGTTAAAAGAACTATCAGGTGGTCAAAAGTCAAAAGTTGCTTTTGCTCGTTTATTATATTCAAAACCAGAAATAATTCTTCTAGATGAACCAACCAACCATTTAGATAAAAAGACTAAGGAATTTGTTATTTCATATTTAAAGAGTTATAAAGGCAGTGTATTTATTATTAGTCATGACATTAGTTTTTTAAATGCTGTAACTAATAAAACTCTTTATTTAGATAAGAATGTTAAAAACATGGAATTATATAATGGTAATTATGATGTTTTTGTTAAATTACATACTGAAAGAGAACTAGCATTAAAAAGGCAGGCTGAAATACAAGAAAAAGAAATTGAAAAATTACAAACTATAGTTGATAAATATGCTACATCTTCTGGCAAAAGAAAGAAAATGGCGCAAGACCGTGAAAAAAAATTAGAAAAACTATTAGATAATAGAATAGAAATAACTCCGGAGACAAAAAAGGCTAAAATTCAAATGACTGCCGCTAGAGATAGTTCTAATGTGCCATTAAAAATTGAAAATTTATCTTTTAGATATGATAAAAATTCTTTGGATTATATTATTCATCATTTATCCTTTGAATTATTTAAGGGGGAAAAGTTTTTAATTGTAGGTGAAAACGGAATTGGTAAATCAACCTTATTGAAATTAATAGTTGGGCAATTAAAGCCAGACGAAGGTGAAATTATCCTTTCTAATAAAACTGATATAGGTTATTATGCTCAAGAACATGAACTGTTAGATAGTGAAAAAACTATATTAGAGAATTTTAGGGAATTTGATTTGTCTGAGCGGAACATACGAAGTGTATTAGGGAGATTTTTATTTTTTGGTAACGATGTATACAAAAAAGTCGAGATACTATCTCCTGGAGAAAGAAGTAGAGTAGCCCTTGCTAAGTTATCTTTAAAAGGTGCAAATCTTTTAATATTAGATGAACCAACAAATCACTTGGACCCTGAAACACAACAAATAATTGCAGATGTTTTTAAAACATTTAACGGAACAATGTTAGTTGTATCACATAATCTGGAATTTGTAGATAATTTAGGAATTGAACGCACATTAGATATGCATACAGGTGAAATTAGCTATTATGATAAGAAAACAGTTGAACACTACTATAAAGTGAATAACAATGGAAAGTAGATCTTTTATTTTTATTCATCATACTTTTATTGAACTATTGAAGACTTTATGATACGATAAAAAAGTGAAAGCGGGAGAGAAATATGAACATATTAAAAGAAAGCGAAATTAATAAACTATCCACAAGTGCAAAGAAATATTATTATGAAATCTTAAGAGAATATTGTTTAAGTCTTAAGTCTAATCCAAATATTTCTACTGGTCAAAAGTTAATATCGAAAATAGCTCCAATTCAAAGAAACTTTGACTATGAAGTCATAGGTGCTGAGAATTTACCAAAAGATGGAGCGGTTATAGTTTGTAACCATTCTAATTCTCATGATTTTTTTACAGCGCTTGAATCTTTTAATAATTTAGGATTACCAGTAAGTGTTTTTGCTGCAAATGATGATTTGAATTTTTTGTCAAGTAGTGTTTTTAATTTTGCAAATGCAACTCTAGTAGATAGAAATGACAAACAATCATGTCAAAACGGATTATTGGAATTAACTGGGAAAGTCATGAATGGAAATTATGGTGTTATATTCGGTGAGAGCACATGGAATTTGCATCCTTATCGTGCTATGAATGCCTTAAAATTGGGACCAGCAAGAAGTGCTTGCATTTCAGGGAGACAAATTGTGCCAACTATTTTTGAATATGTTGAGGTTCCAAATCTTTGTGAAAAAGAGAAAGAATTATACTCAAAATGCATAATTAAATTTGGTAAGCCAATAACAATTAACCCTAATATAGATTCAATTAGTCAAATGCTATATGTTGAAGAAATTATGATAAATATGAGAAGAGAACTTTGGCAAGAACAAGGAAAGTTAAAAGCAAGGATGAAAATAGTTGAGCCAAACTTATATGTAAACCATACGTGGCTAAAGAAATTTGATGCACTTGCATTTGAGTACGATTCTGAAAGTGAATTTAAGTATTTATATTTTAGGGGAAATACTCCAAAAGAGAATGAATATCATTTAAATGAAAAAAGGTTATTTGTTCCCGGAATAACAAGAAAAGAAGATAAAGCGAGAGTTTTAGTCCCACTTAGAAAAAAATAGTGATTTTTATATTAAAATCACTATTTTTTATGTTATACTTATTAAAGAATAGGGTGATTATAATATGACAAACACATATTTTACTATTTGTGGACTCTTTTGTAGTATTTTAATAGTAATTTTATTTTTTAGAAAAGAAAAGATAAATAGTCCTGAGACAAAAATATATGGAACTATGATAGTTAGTAGTTTAATTGATACAACTTTAGTTACAACTATTTTAGTAATAGCCTATCTTAATTTCAACCCTGTAACAAACTTATTAATAATCATATTAAACAAAATAGACTTTATTCATTATGTTTTATGGCCAAGTTTAGCTTTTCTTTATACTTTTTATATTTCTTATAGTAATATAGATCATTATAATAATGTAAAAAAAATAGTCTTATATTTAGATTGTGCTTTAATTGGGATTGAGTTCTTCTTACCAATTAATACTATTTATGAAAACAACGAAATGGGAATTGTAGGTACTGGCGCTAATTTTGTCTATGCAGTAGCAATTATATATATATTATTAATACTAATTCTTGTAATAAAGAATTTTCACAAGGGAGTAAAGCAAAAATATATTCCTCTTGCAATACTAGTTTTGTTATTAATTGTAGCAAGTGTTATTCGTGCTGCAAATCCTACTTTACTAATTATTCCAGCAATCTTAGTATATATTAACCTAATTATGTATTTTACAATTGAAAATCCAGACGTAAAAATGATTGAAGAACTTATTAAAGCACAAAAACTATCAGAACAAACAAGTAATGAAAAAGGAAATTTTATTTATACTGTTTCTGAAGATATTGAAGCAAGACTTTCTAACGCTGATAAAGTATATGAAAGCGTAATGGAATTAAATCCAAGTGACGAAATAAAGAATTATATGTATGATTTAAAAGATATAATAACAGGTGCAAGAAACATGCTCCGAAAAACTATTAATATTTCAGATATGGATAACAAACACTTACAAACTACTAATACAAAATATAATATTAAACTGCTACTTGAAAGCGTATATACATTAACAAAACAAAATATTAAAAAGGATATTGACTTTAGATTAAACATTAGTGAGGATTTACCAACGGAATTATATGGTGACTCAATTAAACTAAAACAAATACTTACCACAATATTAGATAATTCAATAAGTTATACAGATAAGGGGTTTGTTGAATTAAGAGTTAGTTCAATTCTTAAGAATAATATTTGCCGTTTAATAATATCTGCTGAAGATTCTGGCAAAGGGATGGATATTTATAAACAGAATGAAATTATGAATAATAGTTCGGAACTAACAAAAGAAGAAATAGAGAATCTTGATGGAATGAATCTTAACCTTAAAACTATTCGTAAAATGATTAATATTATTGGCGGTACCTTTACAATTGATAGTAATTCTTATGGTGGAACAACTGTAAATATTACGCTTGATCAAAGAATGGTTATTGAAGAAAAAAGTAAAGAAGAACAAAATATTGAAAAGTATTCTGAAGCAATAAAAAGTCAAAAAACATGTGCAATTATTACTTTAGATAAAACAGTTTTAAAAAATATTAAAACTATTGCTAAGAAAAATGATTTTAAAGTAGAAGAGTTTAATGTAACAAAAACGTGTTTAGATAATATTAGAAATAATACTAAATATGATGTTGTATTCATAGATGAATATATGGAAAAAATTGATGCTAGAAGTTTTTTAAATAAAGTTAAAGAAGTTGAAGGTTTTAATGGTAAAGTAATAGTTATATCTAAGAATAAAGATATTAAAAGTAAAAAAGAACTATTATCTTTAGGTTTTAATAATATTATATATATACCAATAGATAAGAAAGAACTTTTAGCTAAAATAAAAGCGGTTTAAATATCCGCTTTTATTTTAGTTATTTGTTTTGTATATTTCTTCTAAATTAGTAGATATATCTCTAGCACCAGAGCAAGCACCACTACCACAATTGTTGCAGTGACCACTTCCACCACAATTACAAGTAGAGTTTGACATTGAATTGCCAAATTTTTTTGTTTTAGCAGCATCTTTTAAACTAATAACTAGCATCGTAATCCATCCTTAATAATAAGTATATATATTTTTAAAATAATTGTCAAAAAAAAATCAAATTGTTATAATTGTTTTGTGGTGTACTACGATGAAAAATAAGTTTGAATTATGTTTGGAAAATATTAAGAAAAACAATATATTAATTTGCCCATATTGTAAACAAGGTTTGCAAATAGATAATCATTCGCTTAAATGCTACAATAATCATAATTTTAGTATATCTAAAAAAGGAGAAATATATTTAGTTAATTCTGCAAATTATAAACATAGTTCAATATACAATCGCGATCTATTTTTAAGCCGAAGAGAATTTATTAATAAAAATTATTATAACAATGTGTATTTAAATATTTCAAAGTATATTAACTCTTTAAATAAAAGTGAGATTACTATCCTTGATTTGGGTTCTGGAGAAGGAACTCATATGCATAAAATATGTGAAAAATTAGATATTAAATATAATTTAATAAGTATAGATTATTCTAAAGATGCAATAAATTTAGTTACAGATTATTATTTGAATAATATATGTATAGTTGGAGACATCAATAATTTGCCAATAGAAAATAACAGTATTGATGTTATTATAGATTTTTTATCTCCATATAATGGCGATGAAATTAGAAGAGTTCTAAAACAGGATGGAAAAATTATTAAAATTGTTCCAGGCAATAATTATTTAAAAGAATTAAGATATAAATTGGATTTGGAAGAATATAGGAAAAAAGAAGATGTAAAAAATAATCTTTTAAAATATTTTAATATTATAAAAGAAATTGAGGTAACCGACATTTTTATTATAGAAAAATTAGATTTAGATCATTTGATAAAAATGTCACCTTTGCAAAATAATTTAAAAGATAAACAAATTAATATAGATAAAATAACAATTAATAATATTATCTATTACGGAGAGTGTAAATGATAAAAAAAGTAAATATGCAAAAAATATAAAAATAGATAAAAATGTTTATGCTGTTTTTAACAACTTAATTATGAAGCCAATTTTTCTTGATAAAAATATATATGAAAATTTTAAAAAGAATTTATTTAATAAATTTAATAATGAAGAATTAAATGTATTTTATAATAATGGGTTAATAGTAAACAGTAATGAAACCGATAAAAAGGCTTTAAAAACATTAAGAAAAGCTGTTGATGATGATAAATCAAAAAATAGAATTACTTTAATGTATATTATCCCAAATAATAATTGTAACTTGATGTGTAAATATTGTTTTATTGGCAAATTAAACAATGATCGCCCAATAAAAATGACAGAGGAAACATTAATTAATGCAATTGATAAATTCTATAAACATTTAAACGATATTAATTATAATGATGGAAGAATTATGTTTTATGGTGGAGAACCATTAATAAGCTTTGATTTAATAAAGAAATGTATATATCATATTAATGAAAATAAATATACAAATATTACGGTTGGATTAGTTACAAATGCTACTTTATTAACAGAAGAAATGGCCAATTTTTTTAAAAAATATAATATTAGTATTGGAGTTTCTTTAGATGGCCCTAAAAATGTGACTGATAAAAATAGAATTTTTTATAGTGATAATCTTAGTGTATATGATTTGGTTTTTGAAAAAATTAAGATGCTTAAGAAAAAAGAAGTTAATTTTAACTTATCTATAACAATTGCCAATGACTTATTGGATTATCAAGATGAATTTATAGAGTGGTTAAAAGAACTTGATGTAAAAAATATTGCATATAATATATTGCACTATACAGAACCTACTGATGAATGGAAAACTTATTATAGAAGAGCAACAAAGTTCTTAATAAAATCTAATAATGAATTGTTTAGTCTAGGTTTTAATGATGATAGGATTAATCGCAAATATACATCCTTTTATAATAATGAATTTAAATTTCAAGATTGCGGAGCAAAGGGTGCTAATCAAATATGTATCTCTCCTGATGGTAATATAGATATTTGCCATGCAATATGGAATAGCAGTCAAAAAGAAATTGGCAATATAAATGATATAGATTTTTGTGATATATTTAAAAGTGAAGATTATAAAAAATGGCAGGATAATATTACTTTAAATTACACAAAATGTCTAAATTGTAACGCTTTATTTATATGTGGTGGAGGTTGTTCTTATCAAAGCAAATCACTTTTTGGCTCAGAATTTGAAATTGATAAACCTTTTTGCATTCATAGTAAAATGATGCTTAAATATATATTAACTGAAATGTATCTTGAATCTTTTCATGATAAAAATTGAAACTCTTAGTGTCAATTAAGCTTGAGTTTTTATAATTCGACAAATATTTACATTTGTTTACAATGCTTGACAAAA
>CACXEC010000038.1 GCA_902766545.1 uncultured Erysipelotrichaceae bacterium
ATCTTTGATACAATGTATGAAAAAAATTTAGAGTATTTTAAAGAAATTTCGCTATATATTATTGCTGGTGAAAAAAAATTAGAAGAACTTAGAAATGTTGAACTTCCAAAATTGAAGGCAGCCGCTGAAAAAAGTAATGATCAAATTGATATTCAAAAAGTTAATGATTTAGAAAATATTATTAATCGTTTTGAAAAGAAAATTTATGACTTAAAGACAACTAGAATTATATCTATTCAAATGGCTCCACAAATTAGAATGCTTCAAAACAGTGAGTCTGAATTAGTTGAGAAAATTCAAAGTTCAATTACGAATACTATTCCACTTTGGAAAAATCAAATGGTTCTTGCTCTTGGTATAAATAATGCTAAACAAGCTTTAAAAAGTCAACAAGCCGTATCTAAACTTACTAATGAAATGTTAGTTAAGAATAGTGAAACTTTAAAACAAGGTTCTATTGATATAGCTAAAGAAAGTGAAAGAGCTATTGTTGATGTAGAAACTCTTCAAAAGACTAATGCTGATTTAATTGAAACAATTGATACTGTTATTAAAGTTCATGAAGAAGGTCGTATAAAGAGACAAGAAGCTGAAAAGACTTTAGAGGATATTGAAAAAGAATTAAAAGCTAAAATGCTAGAGATTCATGTAGAAAAATAATTTGTTAGGTGTAAAATGAATTCAAAAGATTATTTTAAAGATATATATAAAGATTTCTTTGGAGTTGAATCATTACCTAAAATAGAAGTTAAAGAAAAAGAAGAAATGGGAAGTCAAAAAAAAATGGCTTCCTTGTTTCAAAGAATTAATAATTTATATATTAGTGATGAATCTAAAGATTTACTTAAGAAAATAATTGAATATATGCGTAAATATAAAGAAAAAATAGAAAGTAATTATATTCCATTTAGAATTACAATAATCGGTAATAATACGTTGATAGATGATATTACTAACCTTTTATATAATGCTGGTAATTATTTTGATTATATAAATAATATAAAAAATGAAATATCTTTGTATAAATTAAGTAATTATGAATTTGAAAATAGTGGTTTATTGTTATTAAATGGTCTTAATGGTTTATCTTTAGAAGATAATAAAAAACAAGAAGAGTTTATTTATGAGTTAAAAGGATTTTTAAATAAAGATGATAAAGTTATTACAATTGTAGCTGGAACTAAAGAAGCTGTTTATAATTTCTTTTTAGGTAGAGAAAATATAAAAAATAATTATTTTGATTTCGAAATAGAAGGAATTAATCCAGATGTTCAAGATATTTATAATAAAGTATTAGATAATGTTACAATTGATGAAAAGATGCAAATCGATCTTTTAGATTATATTACTAAAACTTATAATAGTGATGTTGATTATATTTTATATCAAAATGACTTAATCAAGGAGATATCTTTTAATAAAAGGATACCATCTTTAAAAGAAGAAAAAACAACTGATGAAGTGTTTAAGGAATTAAATGAATTAGTAGGTCTTGAAAAGGTTAAAAAGATTTTATATGAACTAGTTGATGTTATAAATCTTAAGGAAAAAGCTGGAGATAGCTTAAAGATTAAAGATATGAATTTGCATATGGTATTTTTAGGTAATCCAGGGACTGGTAAGACTACTATTGCTAGAATGATTTCAGAAATACTCTATAATCTTAAATATATTAAAGAAAATAAATTAATTGAAGTTTCAGTTAAAGATTTAGTTGCTGAGTATGTTGGACAGACGGCTCCTAAAACTAATGCTGTAATAGAAAAAGCCTTAAATGGTGTGTTATTTATAGATGAAGCATATGCTCTTGCTCATACGAGTGATAGTTCTTATAACGATGAAGCAATTGCAACTTTAATTCAAGCAATGGAAAATTATCGTGATAAATTAGTGGTTATTTTTGCTGGATATACTAAAGAAATGCAAGCATTTTTAAATTCTAATTCTGGTATAACGTCAAGAATTGGTTATACTTTAGAATTTGATGATTATACAACTGATGAACTTATTAAAATATTTTTAGGAATGGCAAATAAGTCAGGATTTATAGTTACTGATGAAGCAGTAGATTATTTAAGAAAGATAATTGATGAAAACCGCGATATGAAGAATTTTGGTAATGCTAGATTTGTTCGTAATATATATGAAAAATCCGTTATTCGTCATGCATCAAATGTAAAAAATAAGAAACAAAAGAGTATACTAAGAACACTTACTAAGAATGATATTAATGTAGAAAATTTAATCTTAAAATGAAAAAACGAAAAAATTCGTTTTTTTCTTTAATTTAGAGTATAATTAAAGAGGTGGTAGTTATGAATAATATTTATAATTATGATTATGATGAATTAACAACACTTTTAGAAGGATATAATGAGAAAAGCTATAGATGTAAGCAAATATGGCAGTGGCTTTATCAAAAGAAAGTACTATCCTTTGATGAGATGACTAATCTAAGTAAGGATTTAATTAGTAAATTAAAAAATGATCTAAGTTTTGATTATATAAAGATTAAAACTAAACAAGAAAGTGATTTAACTAAAAAGTATTTATTTGAACTTACAGATGGAAATTATATTGAAGCAGTACTTATGATGCATGATTATGGCTTAAGTGTTTGTGTATCAAGTCAAGTAGGATGCAATATGGGCTGTGCTTTTTGTGAAAGCGGTAGACTTAAAAAAGTACGCAATTTAGAAACTTATGAAATTGTTGAACAAATATTATTAATTGAAAGAGATTTAAATAAAAGAATTGATAGTGTTGTAATTATGGGAATTGGGGAACCATTTGATAATTATGATAATATTATTAGATTTTTAAAGATTATTAATAATCCTTACGGTTTAGCCATTGGAGCTAGACATATTACGGTTAGTACTTCGGGTATTATACCTAAAATTAAAGAATTCATGATGCTTCCTTTACAAATTAATTTGGCAGTTTCTTTACATGCACCAAATGATGAACTTAGAAGTAGGTTAATGCCGGTTAATAAGGCTTACCCGCTTAATGATTTAATTAGTATATTAAAAGAATATATTGTAAAAACTAATAGACGAATTACTATAGAATATGTTATGCTTAAAGGGGTAAATGATAGTGATGAACATGCTTTAGAACTTGCCAGCCTTTTAAAAGGAATGAATGTATATGTTAATTTAATTCCTTATAATGAAACAAGTCATATTGAGTTTAAAAGAGCTGACAAGGATATTATTATGAAATTCTATGATTTACTTAAGAGAAAAGGAATTAATGTTACAATAAGGAAAGAATTTGGCGCAGGAATAGATGCTGCGTGTGGACAACTTAGAGCTAAAGAAGGTGAATAAATGAAATCATTTTATTTAACAGATACTGGTAGAGTAAGAACACATAATGAAGATTCTGTTACAATAGTGAAAAATGCCGCTAATGAACATTTAATGATTGTTGCTGATGGTATGGGAGGGCACCGAGCAGGTGAGGTTGCTTCGAGTATGGTAGTAACTCAAATTGGTTCACGTTTTTCAAGTATTAATACAATTGGGACTAAAATAGATGCGGTTAATTGGCTTAAAGAAAATATTGATGAAGTAAATGCTAATATAATTCGTTATGGAGAAGAAAATCCTGATTCTTCTGGACTTGGAACAACTGCGGTAATGGCATTACTAACTGATGATTTTTTAATATTTGCTAATGTTGGTGATTCATCTGGTTATGTATTAAAAGATAAAAAATTACATAAGATAACCTAAGAGCATACGTTAGTTAACTTTTTAGTGGAAACGGGTGAATTAACCCCTGAAGAAGCTTTAAATCATCCTAAAAAGAATGTTTTAATGAAAGCTTTAGGTGCTGGTGAAAAACAAGATATTGATATTTTTGAAGTTGATCCGAATATAGATGCTATTATGTTATGCTCTGATGGGCTTACTAATATGCTTACTAAAGATCAAATTGAGAAAGTATTAATTGAAGAAGATATTAAAGAAGAAGAAAAACTTATTAAATTAATTAGAAAATGTAATGCTAGAGGGGGAACAGATAACATTTCGATTGCTTATTTAGTAAAGGGTAGTGGTGATAATTAGTGATAACTAAAGGACAAAAAATCAATGATCGTTATCAAATTATAAAGACAATTGGTGAAGGTGGTATGGCTAATGTATATTTAGCTTATGATACTATCTTAGAAAGAAATGTTGCCGTAAAAGTATTAAGAGGAGATTTAGCAACTGATGAAAAGTTTGTTAGACGTTTTCAAAGAGAAGCTTTATCTGCTAGTAGTTTATCTCATCCTAATATTGTTGAAGTATATGATG
>CACXEC010000039.1 GCA_902766545.1 uncultured Erysipelotrichaceae bacterium
AAAATAATATTAAAGATGCATGGCGAAAGAGATTTATTGAAGAGCGAGAAAATGCATATGAATTAGATGCTGATATTTTAATGCATCCTAGAGTATGGGAAGCTTCTGGTCATGTAGATTCATTTGCTGATCCTCTTACAGATTGTAAACATTGTAAAACAAGACACAGAGCTGATAATTTAGTAAATGATTATACTAATTCAAGTATTGGCGATAAAATGACTAATGAAGAATTAATTGCTTATATTAAAGAAAACAATATTCCATGTCCAAAATGTGGAAAATGTGATTTTACTGATATAAGACAATTTAAATTAATGTTTGAAACCTACAGAGGAGTAGTAAAAGATAATAAATCAGTAGTATATTTAAGACCAGAAAATGCCCAAGGAGAGTATGTTAATTTCTTAAATGTTCAAAGAAGTATGAGAGCAAGACTTCCATTTAGTATTGGACAAATAGGTAAAGCATTTAGAAATGAAATAACCCCAGGTAACTTTACTTTTAGAACCATTGAATTTGAGCAAATGGAATATCAAACTTTCTGTAAAGAAGGTAGTGATCAAGAACTTTATGAATATTTTAAAGAGTATGGTAAAAAATTCTTTATGGACTTAGGTCTTCCTGAAGAAAAATTAAGATTTCACGATCATGAAAAACTAGCTCATTATGCTAAAGCAGCGTGTGATATTGAATATTTATTTCCATTTGGTTGGGGAGAAATAAATGGTACTCATAATAGAACTAATTTTGACTTAACAAGACATGAAGAATATAGCGGAATATCTCAAAAATATTTAGATCCAGAAACCAATGAAAAATATATTCCATATATTATTGAATCAACATATGGTTTAGATAGAACTATTTTAGCATTATTATTTGAAAGCTATCATGAAGAAGAACTAGAAAATGGTGAAACCAGGGAAGTATTAAAAATATCTCCATATCTAGCACCATATAAAGTATCAATTTTACCACTTATAAAGAAAAATCATAGTGAAAGGGCTAAAGAAATATTTGAAAAACTATCTAAAAGTTTTATGTGTTCATATGATGAATCAGGAACAATAGGTAAAAGATATAGAAGAAGCGATGCTGTTGGAACACCATTTGCTATTACAATAGATGATGAAACTTTAAATAATAATACAGTAACTATTAGAGATAGAGATACTATGGAACAAATAACAATTTCACTTGATAACATTGAAGAATATATTTTAAAAAGAATTAAGTTTTAAATATACAAATAATTACAAACTGCACGTAATCTCAGTATTTCTCCAGAATTGCGTGCAGTTTTATATTGACATAAAGGATATTTTGTTTATCTTAATAGCAATATTATTTAAATAAAAAAGCCGCACAACCTTAATCGTGCATTAAACAAAATCCGAAAGAATGAGATTAACCACAGGGGGGGCTCTCTCTCTTTCTATTTATATTATAATACATATAAATATTTTTACAACTTTATCTTTTTTTATTGAATATTAATTTGTATATGCTAAAATAATAAATAAATTTAGGAGGGTTTATGGAAAATTTATACAGAACATTAGATGAAAAGAAAAAACAAATAGGCAGATTTAATACCAAAGTAGAAGGAGATTACTTTTTATATTTTGTAGAAGGATTTTTACCTGAATTAATTAATAGTACAATTCGAGGGTTAAGAATGAAGGATGTTGACAAGATAGATACATTAAATGATATTTTAATTAAATATAAGATCTTTTTTATGCCAAGATTCAGTGAAACAGTACCAGAATACAGTGTACGTAATAGTGAAAAGATTGCTTTCATTCATTTACCAAAATCAGATGCTGAAGAACTACTTGAAAAAATCTTTTCATTTTTTAAGAATAATAAAATGATTACAGCTTATGGAAAAAATGGTTCAGATACAATCGAAATAGAAACAACTTTATTTAAACTAATAGGTGATTATGGCTTAGAATTATCTAAAGAAGGAAAAACAGCTGAAGGATTTGAAGAAGTAGAATCTCTTACCTCTAAAGCTAATAATAAATTATCATATTTAACTTCAGCTTTAGTAGATGATGTTCATGCACCAGTTTTTGAAAAAGAGTTTTTAGATAAGTATATTGTCAATATTATAAAGAACAAAATAAATAGTTTAAATCAAAGAAATTTTCCAACTAGAAATGCTGAAACTGCATTAATTGTGGGAAAAATAGTTATCAAAGAAGAAAAACAACAAGGTGGACATATAACCATTAAATCTGATGAAGTAGATCAAACATTAAGAATAATGAAAGACTTTATGCGAGAATATAAATTAGGGATGGTAGAATATACTTATCAAAATGGTATTGTAATTAGTTTCAATACAACATTAGCAGATTTAATGGATGCATATTATATGGAAAAACAAAGAATAGAGCATTATACATCAGGAGATTATTTAGTAGAAGAAGCAGAGCCTACAGCTAAAAAATTAAAATAATTTAGGAGATTTTATGGAAAATTTATATCAAACATTACAAGATAAAAAGAAAAGTGTAAAAAGTTTTAAAGATGATACTACGAAGGGAGACTATTATTTTTACTTTTTAGAAGAATTTATGCCAGAATTAATTAACAATATTATTGATAAATTAAAATTAAAAGATATGGCTGAAATTGATTCTTTAAATGATATTAAACGCAAATATACAGTTCATTTTTTTAGAAGATATAGAAATGAACCAGTAATAAAAATTGATGATGATGGTGAGGCTATATACATTCATTTATCTAATGACAATAGTGATGAATTAAGAGAAAAAATAGTATCTTTCTTTGCTAAATGGGAAATGATTAAAGATAATGTAATACATGATGATAAAATGATTATTGAATTTTCTTTAGAAAAAATAATTACGACATATGGCTTAGAATTGTCTCAATGTGGTAGACCTGAAGAAGGTTTAGAAATGGTAGAAGATTTAATAGCAAAAGCAGGAGACAAAACATCAAGTTTTGATTCTATACTTGCTGATGAAGTTCATGCTAAAGCATTTGAACAAGAGTTTTTAGATACAGTAGTTGTTCAAATTATAAAAAATAAAATTGCTTGTTTAAATCAAAGAAATTTTAAAAAAGGAAATGAGAGAAAAGTTTTAGTACACCAAGAAATAGTAATATGTAAAGAAGATTATGGTGATAATATAATTATTGCTGATGAAGAGATTGATGATATGTTAAAAATGTTAAAGAGTTTTATGTCAGATTATAATCTTGGATTTACTAGATATTTACATTCACCAGGAATAGTAGTTCATT
>CACXEC010000040.1 GCA_902766545.1 uncultured Erysipelotrichaceae bacterium
ATCTAATAAAACACTAATCCAACTTTTCTTATTCATATGATATGCCGGAAATATTGACTTACCATCAATTACTTTATCAATTAATTCTTTTTGATACCTTAAATCAATGACTTCAATTAAATCATCACTATCAATACCAAAATTACTTAACTTAGGAGTTAAAATAGCCGCATACCATTTTTTATTATCCTTATTACGTATAGCACCATTATTAGGAAATTTATCCCATAAATATTCAATATCATCATTATATGTATCTTTTATATACTTTAAAATATCAATAGTTTGTCTTTGATAAAAAATATTATTTGTCGTACAATTCTTAATAATATCATTAATAAGTTCATCATAAACATCTCTAATTTTGCCTACATAAGATCCATTAAAATCTTCAACATCTACTAAAAAATATTCATCCATCGTATTAAGATCAATTATATAAGAATTTTGCACACTTTCATTTATCTCAGCACATATCTTAAACTTGTTATCAATAACATTCTTTTCTAATTTAAAAAAATTACTCTCCTTTTTAAAGCCATAAGAAAGTAATTTATCAAAATCTATTTCTTTATTATCAAAATACTTATTTAAAACTCTCATATCTAATTTCCTATTTCTTCAAGAGTTATCGCCCTATCATGCTTAATTTCTTCCCATTTAAGATTCTTTTTAAATAAACAAATAACACTAATTGGAAGCCAACTAATAATAAACAAGGAAAATAAAACTATTCCTTTCCATAACGGTCTTATTTTTTTATTTAAGTACATAATAGTTATAACTGAAATAAATACTTGGGATAGATAACTAATTATTAAAACTATAACAGCTACTTTAATAATCTTACCATTAATAAGAATATTAATTATTCCAAATACAGCAAAATTTAAAACCATTAAAATTTGAGAAAATGTAGCCAAAAAATTACAAAACATATCCAAGTTTGGTAATTTAAAAGTTTTAAAAAAGTTTTTAACTAGCTTAATAGAATATAGTTTCATACATTGCAAATTACCAACTGTCCATCTTTTTCTTTGCTTCCAACTAGTTTTAAAACTTGAAGGATATTCATCATAAGTAATTGCTTTATCAGCATAATATATTTTCTCATCCTTTAAAGCACACTGACCAGTAAACTCCATATCTTCTGTTAGCGAATAAGTATTAAATCCATTTTGATCTACAATTTCTTTCTTTACCATAAATCCAGTCCCAGTAATATTAGCATTACCATTTAAACCCATTCTAGATTGGCAGAAAAATAGATTATGAATATAATAACAAATCGTATAACTACCACTAACCCAACTATCAGATGGATTTTTGGCATCCCTAAAACTTGTGGCTACTCTATACCCATTATTTAATACATCATTCATATGCTTTAAAAAATCCGGATGAACCACATTATCCGCATCAAACACTATATATGCATCAATATTCTTATCTTTTTTTAAGTAATCAAAAGCAAAAGATAAAACATCGGCTTTAGTTTTAACAGGTACTGTTACATCAACAGCATTAGCACCATGTTCTTTTACTACTTTAGCAGTATTATCTGACGTATTGTTTATAAAAATATAAGTTTTATATTTTTCTTTATTATAGTTTAAATTATTTAAACTATCAATTAAATTACCTATTACAGCTTCTTCATTACGGGCAGCTACAATAACGCCAAAATAATTTTCTTTGTCTACATTTTTTAAAACAGTTCGTTTTTTCTTCTCAATAATAAGCCCTATCAAGCCACTTACAACATAATAAGCACCATATAATAATGTTATATATGAAATTATTTGATAAATAATTAATACAATTTCCATTTTATCAATCCTAATTTATATACTAATTAGTTTTTATTTCATCTAATTTAATAGATCTATCATGCTTAATTTCTTCCCATTTTAAATCTTTTTTAAATAAAGCAATAATATTAATAGGAACCCAACTTAAAACAAATAATGGAAATAATATAATTCCCTTCCATAAATATTTAATATTTTTACGTAAATAAATAATCGTAAATATAGGGATAAATATTTGTACTAAATAACCAAATATCCAGCTTAAATAATCTTGTTCAATTAAAGGATTACCCACAATAAAATTAGATACTCTTAACATTCCAATATTTGCATAAACAATAACTTGAAATATTGCCCCACTAAAATTACAAGACATATCTAAATTTGATATCTTACCAGTTTTAAAGAAATTTTTAATAAGTTTTATAAAGTATAGCTTCATACATTGAATATTACCTACCGACCATCTTTTTCTTTGTTTCCAACTAGTTTTAAATTTAGTAGGATATTCATCATAAGTAATTGCCTTCTCAGCATAATAAATTTTCTCGCCTTTAAGTGCACATTGTCCAGCAAACTCCATATCTTCAGTTAAAGAATAAGTTACGAATCCATCTCTATCTATAATTTCTTTTTTTACCATAAAACCAGTACCTGTAACTGTAGCATTAGCATTCATACCCATTCTAGAACGGCAAAAGAATAAGTTTTGAATATAATAAAAAATGGTGTAACTGGCACTAATCCAACTATCAGATGGATTTTTAGCATCTCTAAAACTAGTAGCAACCCTATATCCATTATTTAAAGCATCATTCATATGCATAACAAAATCCGGATGAACAACATTATCTGCATCAAATACTATATAAGCATCAATACTTTTATTATCTTTTAAATAATCAAAAGCAAAAGATAAAACATCAGCTTTAGTTTTAACTGGGACTGTTACATCAATAGCTTTAGCGCCATGCTCTTTTACCACACTAGCCGTATTATCATTAGTATTATTAATAAATACATATGTGTTAATTCTATCTTTATCATAATTTAAATTATTCAAACTATCAATTAAATTACCAACGACATTTTCCTCATTACGAGCAGCAACAATAATAGCAAAATTATGCTTCTTATTATCTTTCTTTAAATCTTTTCTTTTAATCTTCTCTAAGATTAATCCAATAACGCCACTTACAACATAATAAGCACCATATATAAGAGTAATATAAGAAATAATTCTATAAATAATTAATACAACTTCCATCTTATCAATCCTAACTTGCTCCTTAAATATACTATAAAACTAAATTTAAGTAAACATATTTAATAAAATTTGACAAATAAAAAAGCCGTAAGGCTTTTATATTTTCTTAAAGAATTGCTTTTTATTATTAATAAGAACAAATGCAATACCTAAAACAACTAAAGATAAGAACAAACCTAAAATATAATCCTCTACCCCAGTCTTTGGACTTTCAGGAACTGGAGTCTCACTACTATTATTTGAATTATTATTATTATTGTTGTTATTGTTATTATTAGGCAATGTTATAGCCGGATGAGTAACAGGCATCGTTCTTGTAGTAGTCGTGGTAGTTGATGAAGTAATAGGATCAGGAACTACTACAACTTCTCGTTGCCAGCAAGCATAAAGTTTATCATAATCAGCATAGCTTACAAGTAAAGCTGGGTCTATGCAGTTCGTTTGATTCGTAGAAGTACTCCAGCCAGTTAATGTATATCCCTGTTTTGTGAAATAGTTAACTCCAGCATCCCTTAATGTACACTTCCCAGAGGCACACATCCAGGTTATTGCAAATTCGCCTTTTCCACCATTTGGATATAAATAAATTGAATTATTCTTTTTTTCACAAGATATATATGGATGTTTTTGAATATAGTCTGAATTCCTCGTAGTGCTTCTACAATCGCTAGTTAGCTTATCACCAGCACGAAAAAATTTATAATTAGTACTCAAAGTTCCGCCTGACTAAAAAGTTATTGTTTCTTCAAAGTCTTCACAATAATAGCATCCCTCTTCTGGAACGGACAACTGCACGCTGGGCTTTTGTATCCAGCAAGCATACAGTTTTGAGTAATCAGGATAATATATACCAACGCCGTCGTCAATGCAATAAGTACCATTAGAATTTTTACTCCAGCCAGCAAAATCATATCCTTACCTCGTTGGAAGCACATCATCGCTACCGCGACAAAGTAAATTTGAATCAGAACAAAGAAATATTTTTTCCGTTGAATTATCTGAAAAAAATCCACCATTAGCATTGAATGATATTTCATTATTACCAGCACTAGTAGACAGAGACAAAGTCTTTTTAGTAATAGTATACTCATCATCTGCATATACATTACTTGTTACTAGTAACATACTAAAGATACTTAATAAAACTATTGTTATTTTACTCCTCATTATTTACCACCTATTCTGTAAAAAATTTATCATTAATATAATATTTTTATAATAAAAAAATAGATTTATTAATCTATTTTTTGTTTTAGTTCATATAGTTTATTTAATGCTTCTATTGGGGTTAGATTTAAGATATCTAACTCTTTAAGTTCTTTTTCAATAATACTATCATTTTTGGTATTAAAATCAAATTCTAGTTGTTCTTTTACTTCTTTAGTTATTTTTTTATTTTCATATTTAGATAATATTTTTGTAGCGTTATCGATAATTTCTTTGGGCATATTAGCTAAGGCTGCTACATGTACTCCATAACTTTTATCTACTGCTCCATCTATTACTTTGTGTAGGAATGTTATTTTTCCATTATCTTCATTAGCACTTACATGGACATTTTTAACTTGCTTATATTTTTCATCTAAGATAGTTAGTTCATGATAATGAGTACTAAATAATGTTTTACATTTTATTTTAGTTGTTACATATTCTAAGATAGCTTGGGCAATCGCAATACCATCATATGTTGCAGTACCTCGCCCTAATTCATCAAATAAAATTAGTGAGTCTTCAGTTGAGTTAACAACTGCATTTTTTGCTTCTAACATTTCTACCATAAAAGTAGATTCACCGCTTACTAAATCATCCGATGCTCCAATTCTAGTATATATAGCATCAAATATTGGTAAATTAGCACTATCAGCAGGTATAAATGAACCTATCTGGGCCATAATAA
Organism: uncultured Erysipelotrichaceae bacterium; assembly: GCA_902766545.1. Classification (GTDB taxonomy): domain Bacteria; phylum Bacillota_I; class Bacilli_A; order RF39; family UBA660; genus CAG-533. The sequence continues at coordinate 4,976 of CACXEC010000040.1, forward strand.
TAATAACAGCAAGTTGTCTCATATATGTTGATTTACCACTCATATTGGGTCCGGTTATTAAAAGAGTATTAGTATTACTATCCATATATAAATCATTTTTTACATATGCACCATTAGAGACTTTATTAATTACAGGATGAAAACCATTTTTAATATCTATTATATGTTCATCATTAAATATTGGCCTTTTTAAGCTATATTCTTCACTTATAATAGAAAGTGAACATAAAGCATCTATTATACCTAAAGTTTTAGCAGTTTCTTTTAAGGATAAAACTTCTTCTTTGAGTTTATTTTTAATCTCCATAAATAAATTATATTCAAGTTCAATAATACGATCTTCTGCGTTTAGTACCAAAGCTTCTTTTTCTTTAAGTTCAGGAGTTATATATCTTTCTCCTGTCGTTAAAGTTTGTTTTCTTTCCCAACCGAATTCATCTTTAACCTTTGAAGCTTGTCCTTTGCTTACCTCAATATAATAACCAAATACTTTATTAAATCCAACTTTTAAGTTTTGAATACCAGTTTTTTCTCTTTCTTTAGTTTCTAAGGATGCAATAAAGTCTTTACCACCACTTCTGATGCTCTTTAACTCATCCAATTCATTATTATAACCTTCTTTTATTAAATATCCATCTTTTAATGTAATCGGTGCATCTTCATTAATAGATGATTCTAATAAACTATATAATTCTTCATGAGTATTAAT
>CACXEC010000041.1 GCA_902766545.1 uncultured Erysipelotrichaceae bacterium
AGTTGTAAATTCTTATACAAAATGCCTAATTTCCTATAAAAAACGAGAGTCAATTATTCATGACTCTCTTTCAGGGGGTTTTGGTTGATACACTCTAACAATTAGTTAGAGATATCAGCATGACATTTCTATCATGCTATAATAATGATATAAAAAATTATATATTTTGTCAATTTTAAATTTAGATAAAATTTAAAAAGCAACTAGTTATTTGCAGTTGCTTTTTTTAATTCTTCATAATACTTTATTTCAGCTACAGTTATATAAGGACCAACATAAATATAGGCAATACCAAAAGTTATTATAGCTAGTAAATGCCACCAAAAGAAGCTTAATCTAAAGACAAAGAAATCCCATTTATAACCATTCATCATAGCTTTACTTTTTCTGATACATTCCATTGGATCATCTTCACCATCAACCATTATTAATAATGCCATAGCATATTTATATGATGCAATTATTCCTGGAATTATAAATAATAAAGCCCATAATCCAACAAATAAACCAATTAAGAAGTTTAAAGCAAATATTGGCCAAAACTTTTTATAATATGCAAATAGAAGATTAATATCGTATGATTCTTTTCTAACTAATTTAACCTCATATACAAGATATCCAAACGTTAGTGGATACATTGCTGCTTCTAGTAAAACAGTTATTAAAGAACTAGAAGCATTTTCTTCAATATTCATTCCTGAAGAAATACCAAGTATTAATCCAAATGCAAATACTATTGCGCCAATAATTAACATTGGTTTTAAAATATTCCATAAATTTCCTTTTAATAGTTCTCTTGATTCATTTTTAATTTTTACTCTATTCATCGTTACCACCTTTCTAAAATAATTATATCACTTAACTATTGATATTTATACTATTAATTATTTCTTTTAAATTTAAATATTTATTTAAATTATAGTAGTTATTTTTTAAAAACTCTTCACTATCTTCTTTACACTTTTGTAGTATTTTTATGTTTGTTTTTATATTGGCGATTTTAAAAGACATATCACCACTTTGTCGAGTACCAAACAAATCGCCAGATCCTCTCATTTCAAAGTCTTTTTCACTTATATAAAAGCCATCATTGCTTTGTTCTAATATTTTTAATCTTTCACTTTCATAATCACTTATCAAAAGACATTTTGACAATATATCATTACGCCCTATTCGTCCTCTTAACTGATGTAGAGTTGCAAGTCCAAATCTTTCAGCATTAAAAATAACCATCATAGTAGCATTTTTAATATCAATTCCTACTTCAATAACAGTTGTAGATATTAATATCTTAATTTTATTGTTTTTATAGTCAGACATTATATCATTTTTATCTTTTTGATTTAATTTCCCATGTAATATCTTTATTGGTACTTTTGAGTTAAAAGCTGTATTTAATTCCATATATAGTTTATTAACACTTTCCATTTCATTACTTTCTTCACTATCAATTAAAGGGGCGACAACATATATTTGATGATTACTCTTAATTTCTTCAAGCATTAAAGATAGTACTTGATTAATATCTTTAAAAGAATATAATTTAGTATTAATCTCTTTACGACTATTAGGTTTAGTTTTTATTTGTGAAATATCCATATCACCATATAAAGTTAAGGCTAAAGTTCTAGGAATGGGTGTAGCACTCATGTATATAACATCTGGCATTTTACCTTTATTAGCTAAGTTATTTCTTTGATTTACTCCAAATCGGTGTTGTTCATCAGTAATAACTAATCCTAACTTATTGAAATTAATTTCATCATTTAGTACTGAATGAGTTCCAATTAAAATATCAACATCATTTGATTTTATCTTGGATAATACTTCACTTCGTTTTGCTCTATTAACTGAGCTTGTTAATAGAGCAATTTTTAAACCTAAATCTTTAAATACATTACATATATTATTAAAATGCTGTTCAGCTAATATTTCTGTTGGAGCCATTAGTATTCCTTGATAACCAGCTAAATAATTCATATAAAGTGCTATAAAAGAACAAATTGTTTTTCCACTACCAACATCTCCTAAAATAAGTCTATTCATTCTTCTATCACTTCTAAAATCATTTTCTATTGTTTCTATAGTTTTAATTTGATCAGTTGTTAAGGTAAAAGGAAGTTTTTTAATAAATTTATCAATTTTTTCTTTATCAAAATTTTTAACATTACTCTTTTGTTTACTTGTCTTATATAGTTTTATATAATTAATTTTTAACATAAAAACAAATAATTCTTCATATGCAAGAACTAGTTTAGCTTGTCTTAAATCTTCTAATTTTTTAGGATTATGCATAATCCTAATCGCACTATCTTTATCTATAAATTTGTATTTTTCTTTTAAATAATCTGGAATATAATTTTTTATATTCAAATCATTTGATATACAACTATTTATAATCTTAATAAAGGAAGACTTTTTTATAGCCGAGCTTAAATGATACTTTGGCTCAATAACCTCCTCAGTTATCGGTGTTAATTTAATATCTGAAGCTATAAATGTATTGTTTTTTTTATTATATTTACCAATAACTGATATTAATTTATTATGATTTAGTTGTGATTTTAAGAAAGCTCTATTAAAGATAACTACATTTATCAATTCTTGATTTGTATTAAGTTTAAACATTAACTTATTTAAATTCTTTTTTATAAAAAATATCTTTACAGGATTTTCAACATAGCCATTTATTAAAATAGCTTCATCTGCTTGAGCTTCAGATAAAAAACAAGGTTTCAATATATTATATTTATAAGGATAATAACTAATTAAATCATCTATATTATAAATACCAAGAGCATTTAAAGCTTTTAAAGTTTTTGGTCCGATTCCTTTTATCTCTTCTAACATAAAACCTCCAAATTTTTTAAAAATTTAAAGAAAAAGTGTTGACAATTAATACCTTTTCAATTAGTATATAAATCACCAATTCACTTAAAGGCGAATTGGTGCTAGTATCACACTAGCCAACCCCTTTTTATTCTTTGA
>CACXEC010000042.1 GCA_902766545.1 uncultured Erysipelotrichaceae bacterium
AAAGATAATGAATTACAATATTCTTTAATTAATTTATCTACTTGATTTTTAAAATCTATTATTAAATTATCTAACGAATCAATACTAAAATTATCTTTAAAATTATCTAATAATAAACTTATAATTTCATCCATTTTAGTACTTAAAAATGAATAGCCATAGTTGCAAAAATTATCTTTTTCTTTTTGCATAGCTTCTTGAACTTTTTTTAATAACGTATCTTTAATTTTCCCGTGGAAAAGATTAATAATCTTTTCTTCCTCTTCTAAATTTCCAATTTTTCCTTCTATTATTGAGCTTTTAAGCTGCTCTTCTATAAATACATTAACAGTATCTTGTAAATGACTATATAAATCTACATATTTTTTGCTTTCCATTAGTAGTCTTTCTTTAAAGACACCAATTTTTCCAAAAGAATAATTTTTTTCTTTAACCTTGCGCAATAATTCATTAAAAAAATCTCTAATAGATAAGGTATAATCTATTTCGCCAAACTCTTCTTTAGTTATACCATTTTCATTTAAAAAAATAGTTTCTAATTCTCTTAATTTATTATTAAGTTTTTCCTCAGCTTCAGCATATAGTGCGCTACTGGGCCTACTTCCTAAATAAATATAAAACTCATAATCAGTAATAATATTTGAAAACTCTTTACTAATTTTTCTAAAATATGAAGCACAATTCTTATCTATTTTACTATTTCTTTTTCTTAGCTTTTTTACTAATTCTTCTCTATTCTTCATTATTGAATCAGTAAAATCGGCCCAATCAAATGAGCTACTATCAAATGCTGGCGAAGTTTTTCCAGTTAATACAGCATTAGCTTCATTTATTTCTCTTATTTTTTCTGATGCTTCATTTTCTTCCATTGTTCTTAAACCATCTGCATATCTTTTTATAGCGTTACGATATGCTTTTTTTCTATCTTCATCAGTATAATTAGCAGGAAGTCCAAGTATTTCTTCAGCTTTTCTTTTAGAATATTTTGAAATGCCCAACATAATTATCCCCCTTTAAAAATTGCAGTTATTATAACATAGTTTTTAATTATTGCAAATTATAAAAAAATTGGACAACGATCCAATTTTTTATTTTTTAAGTTCTAATCCATCTTTATAGGCATTACCATACTTTTTAGTCTAATATAAAATTGATTAGTAATAATAAAAATCCATAAATAGTAAATGCTATCATACTAATAGTACTTTTTTGACTAATTCTAATTTTCTTTAAGTCTTCTTTAAGTAATTTTGTCTTGGTTTCAACAAAATCAAGTCCATATAATTTTCTTTTACTTAAATCTTCAGCACTATATAGACCAAAGGCAATTGGATCATCGTACTCGGAGAATTCATAATCTTTTATTTTAATTAAATTATAAAACATTATAAAATCACCTGCACAGCCGGAAATATTCAATATAGAAAGAATTACTAAGGTATATGAATTTATTATATATCCAATAATAATGGTCACTATACCTAGAAAGAAAAAGGGATATAACAAAGAAATTAAAATATTTTTTTTACTAATGTTTTGTTTACATAAACAGCATAGAATTCCTTTTTCTAAGTAAGCTCCATATGTAATATTTTTAAACTTAGCTCCATGTAAAACATATGCTATACTATGAAATATTTCATGTAATATAAAATATGGAAACATTAATATTACAATTAAAGGCATCGCATTATATATTTCATCTGCTAGTTCGCCAATAGTTAATTTTTGGAGATAAACTACCATAAATATAATAAACAATAATATACCTATAATTGAACTTATAATATTTAATTTTCTTGTATTCATTTTAAACAAATAATACTTTTTTTTCATATGCTTCCTCTAATTGAATAGGTTAATTAAGCTCTACAAGTTCATATTCTCTTGTACCTAGTCCGATTTCTTCGGCATATGGTAAAATGTGTCTTCCATTCTGTCTTTCAATACGGGCTATTAAAGCATCTTTTCCAGGATCATTTGAGTTCCAAACTAAATCAATACATGCTTGATCAAGAGCTACTGGATCTAGTGATGCTAATATACCAATATCTTGCATTACAGGTGTGCCTTGATTAGCGTCACAATCACAATCAACACTCATATTATTCATAATATCAATATAAAGTATTTTCTTACCATTATTTTTAATATAATCATGAACTGCTTTTGCTGCTTCGGCCATAGATTCTAAAAAATCATTTTGAGCAGGTAAATTATTCCAACATTCATCTGGATTTTTAGTTTTTCCAGCTGAATGAATGTAAGCTTTTCCATTACGAGATGCTATACCGATAGATTGATTTTTTAGTACTCCACCAAATCCTCCCATAGCATGTCCTTTAAAATGGGCCAAATTTAAAATACTATCATAGTTATCTATGTTAGCTCCAACAATATCAACATCTAAGTGTTTACCATTTACAGGAATTTCTATTTCACCTTTATCATCCATGATATCAACATCTGCAATATCCAAAAAGCCATGTTCTTTGGCTACTTCTAAATGTTCTTCAGCGGTATTTCTAGCTCCACCATAAGCAGTATTGCATTCAATTATTGTACCATTTAATTTTTTTACTAACTCTCCTATTAGTTTTGGCTTTAAATAGTTGATACTTCCTTTTTCACCATTAGATATTTTAATACCTACTTTTCCATCTAATTCTACTCTCAATTTTTCATATATTTCAACTAATGATTCGGGAGTGATTTCTTTAGTTATATATACAATTGATTTTTCCATAATATGTTCCTTTCTCTATATTAATTTTATCATGGTTTAATTCTATTTACAATTTCAAGATAAAACATATGCATTTTACTTCTTATAAAATATTTCAAATAAAGAATTATTAAAATAGATATGTTTGACATATCTATTTTCCAATTAAAATATATTTTAAATTTCTTTTGTATAAATCCCAAATATTTGCTTTTTTAACGTCTTCTTTAATTATTATATCTACGGTTTTAATTACTATACCATTAGATATTACTTCTAAATTTCCTACTGTTTTTCCTTTTTTTACCGGAGCTTTAATTTGATTAATGGACTTAATATTATAAGTATATGATTTTTCTTCGTTTATAGACTCAATATTAGTAGCATCTTCAGCTAAAATAATATTTACGGTTTCCTTTTTACCATTTATTACTTCAATGCGTCCTAAATCTTTTTTTCTTTTTAAAATTGTTTTTATTTTATAATTTGAAAATCCATAATTAAGTAAATCTATTGTTTCACTATTTCTAATTTGACTTGTTGGTTCTTTCATTAATACACTTATTAGTCGCATATCTCCCCTTTTAGCAGTTGCTGTTAAGCAATATCCGGCATTGGATGTATAGCCTGTTTTTAAACCATCTAAGCCATTGTAATATTTTATTAATTTATTCGTATTTACCATCCAAGTACTTGTTCCATCTGGCTTTTGTAAATATGCTTCATAAGTACTTGAATATTTTAAGATATCTTCATACTTTAAAAGCTCTCTTGCAAATAAAGCCATATCTTGTGCGGTTGTATAATGATTGGGATCATCTAAGCCGTGAACATTTGCAAAATTAGTATTTGTTGCACCTAATTTTTTAGCTTTTTCATTCATTTTTTGTACGAATGCTGATGTACTTCCACTTATTGCCTCAGCCATAGCTACTGCAGAATCATTTGCACTAGCTATGGCAATGCTTCTTAAAAGTTCCTCTGCTTTAAAAGAAGTATTTGGCTGCAAAAAGACTTGACTTCCTCCCATTGAAGATGCATTATTTGAGACAAATATCATATCATCTAGTTTTATTTTACCTTCATCAATAGCTTCCATTATTAATAACATTGTCATTATTTTTGTCATTGATGCTGGAGCTAGTTTTTCATTTGCATTTTTTTCATACAGTATCTTTCCTGTTGAATATTCCATTAAAATTCCCGATGTAGCATTTGGAGTATAATCTTCACTGGCTTTAACTACAATAGGAAAAGATAACAAAATTATAATAGCTAATATTTTTTTCATAAATCACCTATTAAAGATTATTCAATTAGATACAATTAATTCACTTTAAATAAAAAACTACTTTTTATTAGTAGTTTTTTTAGTGCATATATATACCATGAATCTTTTCCAAATCCTCAGTACTTAAATTGTCAATTGTCCATTCATTATTGACCTTAGTTAAATTAAATGTAATTGTATAAGTTACTCTTTCTTTTGCATTATTTAATTCCTTCGTACGATAATCTAATGCCTTATTTGAATCATAAGTGCCATCACTAGAAAACTCATCTGGATTTAAAGTAATATAATTATTTGAATCAGTTTCAGTCTTATAATAATCATATACCTCAATTTGAGCTGTAACTGTGGCATTATCTCCATCAATTGTTTCATCTTTAATTTGGTATGTTAAATCATTATATTGTCTTAAATATACTTCTTTATAAGCATTAAATGTTTTAACATCAGATGTTTGGGAATTTAGGTAATCTTCGAGCTCTGATATTATCACATCATTATTATTTTGATAATTCATTAATAGTCTTTCAACTTTACCTTTTGGGGTGTTATTATTACATCCAAATAATAATGCAGTTAGAATGATTAATCCCATTAAATATATTTTTTTCTTCATATTATCTCCTCTGATAATATTTTGCCTTAATATTATTTTTTTATACAAAAAAGTTGATAATCTAATCAAGATTATCAACTGCTTCCATAAGTCTTTTTATAAATACAGATGTTATATACTTAAAAATCTCCGGATCTGTTTCTTCAACTAAATAAATATTGTCTCCTTCTTTTTCTTCTTTAAATATACATGATTTACCATCTTCAGTCGGCTCATTTCCAGCTAATTCTAAACCAAGATAATACTTATTCCCGTTTTGAACAGTTTCTTCACATATATACCATCTTTCAGTTTCATCAAGTGTCACAACTTTGCCCTTCATAATACTCTCCTTTTCATTTTTTAGTATCTATTATGAATTTAAAATGCCATCCCTTTATCTTTATCTTTTTCAGGTGTTTCCATTTCTTTCATAGCTTTATCAATTCCAGATAATTCACTGACTAAATCTTCTTCGTCTGGAGATATACTTTCTCCTTTACTAGATTTTTTGGATAATGTACTTTTAATTTTATCAACTATGCCAGTAAATTTTTTAATGATTGTTCTATCGATTGGTTCTAAAACTTTACTAACTTTTTTCGTTTTTCTCAAGCCAGTTAATACTACCGTTCCGGCAGCAACAATAACTCCTAGGGTTCCTCCGCTTAGAGCAAGTGCTGCAACTGTACCTACAACACCTAATTTAAGGTATTGTAATGCCATAAAGTCATTAATACCAAATTCTTCTATTTTGGTTATTAGCTTTCTTTTCTTAGGTTTTCTTTCTATTTCGTCTTCATCATCGTCAAGATCAAATGATTCCATTGGTGGCGCAACTTCTTCAAAAGATTCACTTGCGGATGCTGCTACAGGTGGCTCATCAACTTTATGAGTTGCTCCATCTAAAACTGGAGATTCTTTTTCTTCTGGTTTAATTATTAATTCTTTCTTTCTAGATAAGTCAAAATATTCAGCTGAATATCTGACTTCTTTTCCATCAACTAGGATAGTATATTCCTTATTTCCATTGTATGAAGAAATTCCTACAACTTCATAATCTTTTTCAGGATCTAAATCATTATTTGGATCATTTATTGTTTTAAAAATACTATCAAATGGATCACTACCATCTGGTATTGTGGCCTTTTTGCCATTTAATTTGACAAAGTCGCCTATTTCAACTTCAACTTTCTTTTCATATTTTTTTCTAGAAAGTTCAAACACATCAGAATCAAATTCTACTTCTTTACCATTAACATCTACGGTAATATAAACTTGTTTTCCTTCAAGTGCAGGAGTTATTTTTACTACTTTATATTCACCAAAAGTATCTAACTTGAAATCGCTACCATGAGTTGCTGAAAGATCATGATAATGGTCTATTCCATATTTAGAAAGTTTAACATAATCGTCCACTTCAATACCATTGATTGTTAAATCTTCAGTTTTCTCTGGTGTATCTATATCAATAACTCTTGTTTTTCTTTCTTCCCACTCTTTTTCAGTCCAGAATGACGCCCTTGAAAACCAGCCATCTATACCTGAAATTTTGATTTCTTTACCATCATTACGAACAGATTCAATTTCATATTTTTCGCCTTTTTTTAAAGTGGAAAAATCAACTTTTTCACCAGGAATTCTTCCAATTCGTCCGTTAAAAATTAAATATTCTGATTTTTTATCTTCTTTAATCTCTTCTTCAGGTTTTGATTCAGTAGATGATACTTCAGATTTTACTTCTTCAGATTTTACTTCTTCTTTAGAAATTGTCTTCACATCAGTTTTAGCAATTCCTAATGAAGATAATAGTTCACTTAATTCTTTATCATTAACTTCTCTCTTAGTTAAGTCTCTATTTTGAAGTCTTCTAGCTGCTGTTACCATTTCATAATAACAATCCATTATTTGCTTTCTGCATTCTTGGGAAATATTTAATTTATCTATCGTATTACGTAAATTATTAAAGTCAGCTAGCATTTCATCTCGATATTGTGCTCTTCCTCTTGGCGGCAATTCACCTGGTGCACCTAATTCAATTGAGTTCTTGTTTAGAGCTCTTTCGTTTTCAACAAATTCGTCGTATTGTCTACGGGCTGCTGATTCCTTTTCGGCTTTTTCTTTCTCTAATTCACTAATCCTACTAAATAATGCTGGATATTTACTATGCTTTTCTGCTACAGTCATTTCAGCATTTTTTTGAATTTCTTCAATTTTAGATTTAATTTGAGCTATTTCTTCAGCAATTTTAGCTATTTCGTCTCTTGAATCATCTATTCTTGTAAAATTAAAATATTTGCTATTTATGTTTCTAAAAGCTACTTGAAAGGCTAGTTTTTCATCAGTATTGCTTTCAACAAAAGTTCTTTCATTACTTAATAATTCAGCTATTTTATAAAAATTGCCAGTTAGTAGTCCCTCTAATTCTTGAGTTTGCTCTAATTCTCCTTTTTCAGTATCGTATGTATTAATCTTCGAAATAAGTTCTTGAAATTTTGCTTCATTCATACCTTGATAAAACATCATAGGATCTTCGACTACATATCCTTTACTTTCTAGGGTTTTAAACATTTCTTCATAGTTCATAATATTTTCTCACTCCTGCTCTTGATTATAACATAAAAAAGCTAGCTAAGCAAATTCTTCCGTTGTTAGTTTAGCTTTCTTAAGTTCTTCTTCTAAATTTATATTGGTTAAATTATAATTTTCTTCTAAATATTTTAGATTTCTATCATTTTCTTTTATTAATTCAACTCTGGTATTTATTCTTTTTATATAATCTTCAATTAATTCTTTAACTCTAAAGTCTAGTTTATTCAAATCTATATCCAAACTTAAAGGTTCATCTTCGTTTAATGAACTAACTTTATCTAAATATCTTTTAGGAAAGTTATTTTGTTCTAGTAAATCATCTATACATTTGGCATATTTTAAAATCTCGGTAACATACGTATCAATATCTTGATTAATATTTTTTACCCTATAAGCTGCTAATACCCTTTCAGTTGCAACTTTTTCTTCTTCATTTTCAAATAATATATCTGTATTCATAATTCCTCCTTTTTAACTTACTTCCTCGCCTGCTTCACCATCAATAATGATATTTAGATGAGCTTCTGATCCTATTGCATTATCCAAAATCATTTGTTCCGCATTATTTTGCCAAGATACCCACATTCTTAAAGTGAAATTTTGTGTTTGATTTGGATTAATAGTTCCTGAATATAAAAAGCCGTTTGTTTTATTACTTAAATAGTCTATTTCTTCATTATTAAGTTTATATTTTATATAACTTTTATCAAGCATAATTCTTGATGCATTATAATTTGCTCCTCCACTTAAATATGTTGGATCATCTATTATTTGAATGGTATATTCATATGCTACAGTACCATTATTAGTAATTACAAAAGCATATAAATCATTATTATATCCTGAAGCTGTAGCTTCTATATCAGTCATTGGAGATGCATTTAAATTAATAGCATTGCTGCTTGTCAGTTCACCACCACTACCATTTGAAAATGATACAGACAAATTTCCAATATTTAAACTTTGGGTTTCAGTTTCAAATGTTTTTGTAAATAATGCATATGATGAGCTTATAACTATTATTGTTGCTACAACAATAGTTACGAATATTAAACTGACTTGTTTTTTTATTAGTTTATCAATATGCATAAATATTCCCTCTATTTTCTATATCAATAATAACAAATATTGCTTTTTTTAGCAATATTTTAATTGCTTTTTATATAACTTTTTGATACAATCAATATTGTATTTAAGGAAGGAGACTGAAAAATGCCTAATATTAAAAGTTCTAAAAAAAGTGTTAAGACTGATAAAATTAAAAAAGCTAGTAACACGGTTTATACTTCTAAAGTTAAAAACGGAATGAAAAAACTAGAAAAAGCCATTAAAGAAAACGATAAAGATAAAGCTCAAACTATTTTGAAAACAACTTTATCTGACATTGATAAATGTGCTAGTAAGGGTTTAATGAAGCAAAATACTTGTGATAGACAAAAAGCAAGATTAAATAAAAAAGTTAAAGAAATGAATTAGTCATTTCTTTTTTTATTTTTTTTGTTATAATATATATTATGAGATGGATAAAATATTTAATATTAATTATAATTTTAGCAATTGTTGCAATTAATTTCGACTTAATAACTAGTAAGATTTCCGAAATGTTAAGACAAGAAACAAAAGTAGTAATTGAAAAGCCAAATAAGTATTACAAGAATAGTTCCTTTAATTACGTTAAATTATCTGAAGATTTTATTCCTTACAGCAAGCAAGATTTAATGGACATTTTTTACTCTATTTTAAATAGTGGATACAATACTTTTACTTTTTATTGTCCTAAAGAATACGAAGATTGCTTAAACGATGTTAATGCTTTAAGTTCCGATCAGGAAACTTTAACTTATATCAATAATTTTGTAAGTCCGTATAATAGTTTTAGTAATATTAAGATTATTTATTCCACGTCTGGTGAAGTTAATGTGGAGGTATCTAAATTATACTCTGAAGATGAAATATTAAGTTTAAATAATAAAATTAGTGAAATATCAAAGAATATTCTAAATGATGAGATGAAATTAGAAGATAAGATTTTAGCAATTCATGATTATATTATTAATAATACTAGATACGATGAAAAAAGAATTTCTAATAATAGTACATATAATTCTAATAAAGCTAATGGAGCATTAATGGAAGGTTATGCTGTATGTAGTGGTTATGCTGATGCAATGGCAATTTTTCTAAATAATTTAGGTGTAGATAATTTTAAGATTTCTTCTAAAACTCACGTTTGGAATGCTGTTTATTTAAACGATAAATGGTTGCACTTAGATTTGACTTGGGATGATCCTGTTACAATTAATTCTGATACTCAAACCTTATCTCATAAATTTTATTTAATTGATACTAAATCTTTAGATGCATATAAAATTTCTGATCATGAATTTGACAAATCGATATATCCAGAATTAAAATAACTCCAATTTAATGGAGTTTTTTTAAATCTTTATAATAATATAAATAACAAGATTTTATGATACTAACCAGCGGTGTAGAAATAATCATCCCTATTATTCCCCAAAAATAGCTACAAAAAATCAATCCTAAAATAATTAATATAGGATTTAATTTTAATGATTTACTCATTATTATTGGATGAATAAAAGATGATTCTATAAATTGTAAAATAACTACTATTATTAACGCAATAATACCAATCCTACTATTAACTGATAAAGCCACTATTACTGTTGGTATACCACCTATGTATGGTCCAATATACGGTATAATATTAGTTATTGAAATAATAATGGCAAATAACAAACTATATGGAAGTTTTATTATAAGAAAAGATATTAGTGATAGAATAAATAATATAACAGTATCTAATAATGTCCCTTTTACAAAAGCTTTCAGATTTAGACTAATATCATTTATTAATTTATTTGGTGTATGTTTGGAAATAAACATACTTATTTTTTGATGATCAATAAGAAAAAAATAAGAAATAAATAAACTATAAAAAACACTTAATATAATATTCTTTATATTAGATGTGCACCTATTAAAGAAATTAAGTAAATTTTTACCAATTTCATTAATATTTATATTACTTTTTACATTAACTGGAACTTTTTCATAAAATGATATTAAGCTTGGTATTAAATTCTTTATTTCATTAATAAATATAGGAATTAAAAAATAGCCAATTCCAAATATTAGCAAAGCTAATATAGAATATGTGATAAATGCACTTATGTAAAGATTAAAATGTTTATTAAAAAATAGCATAATTGGTTTTATTATCCAAGCTATTGTAAATCCAAAAAATATTGGAAGCATCAAAGTTAAAATAGTACCGCAAATACCTAGAAATTTGCACTCTTTAATAATAATAATTCCAACCATGATTATGAGCATTATTAAAAGAATTTTAATTAATTTTTTATTATTTATAGTCTTCATAATAAAATTTTGCACAAAATAAAGAGTTTTATACATAGTATAAAACTCTATTCAAACATATCTGCTGTATCATCTATTATAGTATTTACTTTATTTTTTATTTTATTCTTATTTTTGCTCATTTTTGATAAGCCCATATAAACTCCTATACCAGCTGCTGCGCCCATCATCATCATAAATTTGTCTTTCATTTTCCACCTCTTGTTTATTTTGCACGTATCATTTTAAATTATTCATTATTTTTTCGGTTAGAGATGTTTTTCTAACCTGACTATAATTATTGTTAATACTTTGTTCGAAAGACGTTGATGAACCTAATATTATTAAGCTTTTTTTAGCACGAGAAATACCAGTATATAATAATTTATTATAGAGCATTCGATTATAAGATGGACATATAGGCATTATTACATGTTCAAATTCAGAGCCTTGGCTTTTATGAATGCTAATAGCATAAGCATGGGTAATAGAATTTAAGTTTTCTTTTTTGTATGATACATCATGATTGTAATAATTAATTACTAAATAATCAGTTTTTGAATCAATATTTACTTCTTTAACATAGCCAATATCACCATTATAAATGTTATTATCAACATCATTTATTAAGTTTAGTATTTTATCTCCTACTCTATATAATACTGGTCCAATTTGAACCTCATCTTTGGATTCGCTTGGGGGATTAAAAATATCTTGAAGTAAAATATTCAAATTATCAATTCCATTTTCGCCCTTATACATTGGGGCTAATACTTGAACATTAGAAATATTCATATTTTTCTCTTCTGCTTTTTCTAAGATCTTGATAATATATTCTTTAATTTCTTTTGATGAACATTCAATAAAGTTATAATCATCTTTTCTATTTAATAATTCATTACTAATTATTTTATCTTTAACGTTTCTAGCAAGAATAGGAATATAAGAATTTTCACTTTGACGATAAATATTTTTTAAGCTAATATGTTTGATGTTGGCATTGATCATATCCTTAAGAATTAATCCAGGTCCAACCGAAGGAAGCTGATATTCATCGCCAACTAATATAATTTTAGTATTTAAATTAATGCCTTTAAATAAAGACGATAATAAATGATTATCTAGCATACTTACTTCATCTATAATAATAAGATTATATGACAATTTATTAAACTCATTTATACCAAATGTATTATTTTCTTTATCCCATTTTAAAAATCGATGAATAGTCATTGCAGGTATCTTTGATGTTTCACTCATTCTTTTAGCTGCTCTTCCAGTTGGTGCTAGTAGGCAAACATATTTATTTAGATTAAATGGTTCTATTTTTTCCATTAAACTATATATCTTTATAATTCCTTTTATAATGGTTGTTTTACCAGTCCCCGGTCCACCAGTAATGATACTTATATTGTTTTCTAAAGCACATTTAATAGCATTTAGTTGTTCTTCATTATAAGTAATATTTAATTCTTGTTCAGCTTTTTTTACTAATGATTTGAAATTTTTAATTGATTTTTCTCCTTTTTTCATTAGTGAACTTATGGCTAAAGCATTATTTAATTCATCTAAATAATCATTTAATAAATAATATCTTTCATTTTGAATAAATATTTCTTTTTCATTAAATAAACTAACTAAGTAATCATCAATATTAGTATTAATTTGATGATGTTTTAGCTGATTTAGAATTTCTTCTTTGGTTAAGTAAATGTCCCCATTTGAAAAGGTAGATTCTTTAATACTTTGAATAATACAAGCTTTAACTCGTCTTTGATCAAGAGCATCATATTTAGTTAAAAATATACTATCAAGCTTTTTAAAGTCAATAATATCTTTTAAAAAGTAAATGTTTTCATCTATTATATTAGTTATTTTTTCACCATATAAATTTATTAAGTTCATGGTCTCTTTAACGGAAAATCCCATGGTTTTAAGTTCAAGAATTTCTTTATCTAAAGAAAAATATTTAATAATGGAATGATAGATGCTGTCGGCTTTTTTAGTAGTCATTTTAGGAACAAGTAATAGATTTTCTTTATTTTCTTTTATCTTATCTAAAGTAGAATCTCCAAATATTTCATAAATACTAGTGGCCAGTTTTACTCCACACCCTTTAACAAATGAACTTGTTAAAAAATCTATAATAGCATCTTTTCCTTCTGGCTTTACTTTTTCATAATGACTAACGTTAAACTGATATCCATAGCGATTATGAAAAATATAATTTCCATATAAAAGATATTTATCTTCCTTATTTAGCTCTGTAAAATAACCTGTAAATGTAATTGTTTTATTATTTTCAAGATTTTCATCATCGGTTTCAATCACTTTAAAAAGTCCAACTTTATAACCATTATCAGATTCATAAATTAAATTTTTAAACTTACCTTTTATATAACTCATACGTAATATTATATATTATTTTAGGAAAAGAAAAAAGAGAATTTGTTCTCTATTTTACAACTTTTCCATATACGTTATTATCTACTTTAGTAATTTCTACAAGATAATTTTCATTATGAATTAATGGTTTATTTATAATTACTTTAATATAATTAGAAGTATGACCGCAACTATAGTTATCAAATACTTCTTCAATTAAAACGATCTCTTTTTGACCAATAAACTTTTTATAATAATCTTTTTCAAATTTTTCAGAGATTTCAAGCATTTGATGAACTCGTCGCTTTTTTTGGATATCTGAGACTATATTTTTCATTCTAGCTGCACCAGTTCCATCTCTTTTAGAAAATGGAAATACGTGAATCTTACCAAACTTTATTTTATTTACAGTACGAATACATTCATTAAAATCTTCTTCCGTTTCAGTAGGAAAACCTACTATTAAGTCAGTAGTAATATTAATATTTGGTCTTACTTGTCTTATTTTATTAATAATATTTATATATTCTTTTATTGTATATTTTCGATTCATCATTTTTAAAACATTATCGGATCCGCTTTGAATTGGAATATGCATATGATCACAAATTTTATGATTGTTTTTTAATTCTTCTAAAAATTCATCATCTATCTCAGTAGCTTCAATAGAAGAAATTCTAATTCTTTCTAATTTATCAATTTTACTTATTTCTCTAATTAATTTTACTAGATTAGGATAACTTCCTGTATGAATTCCAGTTAAGACAATCTCTTTAAAGCCATTTGAAACTAATGATTTAATTTCATCAATAGCCGTATTAATATCTTTATTACGAATATTTCCTCTTAAATATGGGATTATACAATATGTACAATAATTATTACAACCATCTTGAATTTTAACAAAAGCTCTAGTTCTATCTTGATAATTATCGATGGTCATATTTTCAAAGGGAGCTTTTTGCATATCTTTAAAACTAACTATTTTTTTATTATTTTTAAGATATTCATTTACATATTCAAGTAATTTTATTTTATCTTGGTTACCAATTAAAATATCTATTCCTAAATCTGATAAATCGCTTTGATGATTTTCACTTGAACATCCACAAACTACTAGAATGCTCTCAGGATTTAATCTTTTTAAAGATCTAATAACTTTACGACTTTTAGAGTCAGCTTGGTTAGTAACTGAACAAGTGTTAACAATAATAACATCAGCATTTTCAGGACCAAATGCCATTTCATAACCATTCAATAAAAAACTTTTTTTTATTGCTTCTGATTCATAAGTATTAACTTTACAACCTAAAGTTTCAATCCATAATTTCATAATAATCACCTAATGCAAATAAATACTATCATAATAAGTATTATTTTGCAAATAAAAAAAGCTTTATTAACTTAGATTCTTTTGTAAATCCTTTAAAGCTTTTAAAAACTCTTCTTCTTTGTCATAGTTCATTAATTTAACTTCTAATTTAGGCATTTCTAAATTTGAACTATCTTCTTTACTTAAATCTATTTTTTTGACATTCAAGTCAGGAATGTCAAATGTAAAACTATCATCATATCCAACATTAGTTTTATTCTTCTCGACTAGTTCATCATAACTGATAATCGCATTGTTTTCTTGTTCTTCTTCATAAGTAGTTAATTTAATAACAGGTGGTTTATAATTTTTCTCAATATCTTTAGAAATAGCTTGCAAGTCTAAAATATCATTATTTTCTTCTTCTTCATCACTACATTTAATTAAATATATTATATAAATAAATAATACGATAAGCAAAAAAGTACCGATAAAAAAGAAATAATCGCCCATGCTAAGAGAATAAATAAAACCTAATAAATTTTCTAATACATCTTTCATAATTTCACCAAATTTCTATCTATTATAAATGTTTTTAAATATTTAATCAACCTATTAGTATTATGGCTAACATACTCAGTAAATTATTAAATACATGAATCATAATAGGAATCCAAATATTATCTGTTTCTTCATATACATAAGCTAAATACACACCCATTGTTACATATGTTATTGAATATGTAAGTGCAACAGATAAACTTAAATCAGTTGGAAAAATATGCATAAAGCCAAATATTAATCCACTTGATAGAATAAATAAATACTTGTTACCAATAACTTTTTTAAGCCCTAATCTAAAAATACCTTCTTCAACAATTGGTGCTAAAATTGATGCAGATAAAAACATCATTATGGGAGCATGTTTAGCAATAGCTATTATAGTTTTTTGATTTTCACTATCGCCAATTTCCATTCCAAGTAACCCTGCAATAAGACTGGTAATAACAGAAGAAAATATTTTAATAGCAAAGAAAATAGCTATATACATAAATATTTTATTAATATAATTTTTTTGATTTAATTTATAATCATTTAAGTCTTCGACAAAATATTTTCGATAAAGAATAATAAGTAGAATTACAAATGTTCCTTCTATTAAAGCGTTTAAATATCCAATATCTTTAGGATCAAATATGGTTGTATCTATTCCCAAATGATGAAATAAAATTATTATGTAATTACTAATATTGAAAAATAAAACTAGTGCTATTATTAATTTTAATAAATTAATTACTCTTTCTTTCATAATATCTCCTTTTTAAAATAATTTAGTTATTAAAAGTGCTGAAAACAATTCATAAAATATAAAAGTTATTATACTAAATGCAATATTACTATTTTTACGATAAATAAATGATAGCAATATAAATAATATAAATTCATCAATAACATCGATAAATACATTGCCAAATGTTCCACCGATTAAGAAAGCTTCATATAAAGCATATATAAAACCGCTAAAGAAAATTCCTGATTTACCTTTTATTAAGTTATTAATTCCTAAAACAAATATGGCGACCTTAACAAATGGGATTATTATTATATTAATTAAAAATGTCACGATAAAATCAAAATTAAATGTCTTATCAAAGATATTTGTAAAGTTTAATCCATGATATGGTAAATTAATATTATTAGCAATGATTTTTAATATATAGTTTGTAATCATCATTGCAATAAAAATAACTATATATGAAATAATAGTATATAAGACATTATTTCCAAATTTATTTTGATATTTTGAAAAAGCACTACTAATTTCTCGGCCATAAATAATATAGATAAGAATAAATTCAATTATATAAATTATTAAAGTTATAATGGCACTCTTAGCTAAATGAATTCCAATTAGTCCAAGTAGTTTATAAAAATACGTTTCAACAAATAATACAATTAAAATGCTTAATGCTAATTTAATTAGATTTACAAATACATCTTTCATATACTGCTCCTTACAATATATATCTTAAATCATTATTGTAAAGTTTTCTAGTTGCGAGCGTAAATTAATTATAAATTTACATCAAATTATACATTCTTAATATCGCTATTTTTGATTATATATACTTTATGATTTTTATAAAATGCATAGAATATATTTCCTAAATTGATATTTTTTCTTTTTAAATATATATATAACCAAGCTTTACTTTTTTTTATTTCTTTTAGTGTATCATATTGAATATTGCCATCAATTATTATTGGAACAGGATATATACTACTAGTTTTAATTAAATTATATTTAAAAATACTTAACTTTCCATTATTTTCTAAAAAAGCATACTCTACTTCATCAATTGATTTAATACTATTTTGTCTTAAACTAAATAACAAATCATCAATACTATATCTTTGTTTTACCATCTCTTTATAATTAATTATTCCATGATTTATTATTATACTTGGTTTTCCGGCTAAAAAATTCCTAAAAGATCGCGATTTTATTGAAATAAATGCAAATGCTATTTCAATAATAACTAATACCGATATAGGAACAATCGTTAAAAATATAGATTTATCGATATTTTCAATGCTAATAGCAACTAGTTCAGCTATTAAAATAGATACTATTAAATCAATTATTCCTAATTGGCCTACTTCTCTTTTGCCCATTAATCGATATCCAATTGTAACAAAAATATAAAAAAACACTGTTCTAAAAACTGTTGTTAATAATTCCATATAATCACCTAGTAATATAATGAGATTATTAATTATTTTTTAAACAAAAAAAGCTTAATTAATTTAAGCTCATTTAGCACTGTAATATACATGACTAGGTTCTAGTTCTATTTCATTTATTTCAAATAATTCACTGACAGTTACAATAGTATATCCTTGTTCATAAAAGTAAGGAACTAAAACTTCGATTGCATCTTTGGTACTTTCATATAAATCATGGAATAAAATAATATCGCCCGTTTTAGTATATTTTTTTACTAGTTCAATTATTTTATCTTTATTTCGACTTTCCCAGTCACGAGAATCAACACTCCATTTAATTATTGGTACATCAATTAAAGATCTAATACTTTCCTTACAATTACCATATGGTGGTCTTAAAAGTGGGAAATCTTGATTTGTTATGCTTTTAAATATATCGTTATTTCCAGATACTTTTTCTTTTATTTTAGCAGTACTTAGTTTATTTAAATTTGAATGATCTGTTGTATGATTACCTATTTCATGACCTCTAGCTAATACTTCTTTAACAATTTCTCCACGATTTTTCATCATGTATCCAACTTCAAAAAAAGTAGCTTTAGCACCATATGCATCTAGAATATTTAATATATCAATTGTATATTTACTTGGACCATCATCAAATGTAAATGCTATAACTTTATCTTTAGATATTTTATCTTTTAGAGAATCATCAGTAGTAATAATTGGAATTACACTTGTTGTTGTTAAAACCTTTTGATAATTTATATCTTTAATATAGTCAAATAATAAAATATCGTCTAGCTCATTATAATTAATATATATTGTATTAAAATTTTTAGATATCCCATTATTATTTGTCATAATAATTTGAAGTTCATCACTTTTAAGCAAATAATCGTACTTGATATTTTCAGTTAAACTGATATTATTAATATTAGAGTAAATAGCGATCTTTTCTTTGAGTTTTTGAACATCATTAACAATATTATCAATTTGTATTTTTTCATTTTTATCATTAAATATAAAAGAGTCATAATCAACTATTTTATTGTCTAAATATTTAGTAAAAAGGATACTTTTATATCCATAAACATAACTGACAATATAGCTTACTTTATCAACATTTTTATTATTAATATTTGAGATATATTTCCACAATTCATCATCTATTTTATTGTTAAAAAATGGATAGTCAATCGTTAAGTTTGATGTTTTTATTGTCTTATTAGAATACAAATAACTTGAATCACTTTCTTTTGCAAAACTAATTAAAAAGATAAATAAAGTAATTATTACTAAACTAATTATATATAATCCTAACCTCTTATTACTACTCATTCCCTAACACCTATCATTATTATAACTCTTTTTGCTATAATTAAATAGAAAAAACAAACTTTTAAATAAAAAATCTTGCACTACTTTTTTAAATATGTTATATTTAAGTAGCGATGGATCTTTAGCTCAGTTGGTTAGAGCATCCGGCTCATAACCGGGCGGTCGTAGGTTCGAGTCCT
>CACXEC010000043.1 GCA_902766545.1 uncultured Erysipelotrichaceae bacterium
CTTCAGTACTAGGATCATCATAACAATTAGGTAAAAATACATCTATATTTCTATTTTTTAATATTTCGTTTATTTCTTCTATCTTTGGATAAAATTGTTTGCTACATATAATTAATAACTTCATATTTACCTCCAATATAATTATACCATAAATCCACAATTTTGTAGTCTACCTGTAGCCTACTCGTAGCCTACGACGCTAGAAACTTTCAAAAATCAATTTTTTAGACATGCAAAAAAGCCCGTAAATACGGACTTTTTGAACCATATTGAATAGGTATTTCCTATCTCTTTGAGAATTGTGGAGCACGACGTGCTTTTTTAAGACCATATTTTTTACGTTCTTTAACTCTTGGATCACGAGTTAAGAATCCATTAACTTTAAGAACTTTATGGTAAGCATCATCTCTAGTCTGATCTGTATTAGCATCATATGATACTAATGCACGAGCAATAGCAAGTCTAATTGCACCAGCTTGTCCAGAAAATCCTCCACCATTTACTTTAACAGTAATATCAAAAGTATTTTCATTGTTTGTAAGTACTAAAGGTTGTTTAAGATCCATAACTAATGTATCAAATGGCATATATTCATTTACATTAATACCATTTACTGTAATGTTTCCTTTACCAGGAACCATTTTTACTTGAGCAATAGAACGTTTTCTTCTACCAGTAGCAATAATTATATTATCATTCTTTATACTTTTAGCCATTATTAATCCTCCTAATCAATAGTTATCACAGTTGGTTTTTGAGCTTCATGTTTATGTTCTGCACCGGCATAAACAAATAATTTTTTATACATTTGTCTACCTAAAGGTCCGTTTGGAAGCATTCCTTTAACAGCTCTTTCTACCATTTCTACTGGATAATTTTCTATCATAGTTTTAGCATTACGTTCTCTTAGTCCTCCTGGAAATCCTGAGTGATCATAATACATTTTATCATTAAGCTTGTTACCAGTTAATTTAACCTTTTCAGCATTAACGATTATAACATAATCCCCACAATCAATATGTGGTGTAAATGTAGCTTTATGTTTTCCTCTTAAAATAGTGGCAGCTTTTGTAGCAACTCTACCTAAAGGTAAATTTTCAGCATCAATTACATACCAATTACGTTTAACAGTCTCTTTTGTTTGCATAAATGTTTTCATAAATAATTCCTTTCATTTCACCATTCATTTCCAACTTCCCACATCGAAAATTAAAGGCAAATAAAAATGTACCAATATGAATTATATGTGAAACAGCTCTAAAAGTCAACAAAAAAGTGGATAACTATACGTTTTTCCACTTATTATATATTATTAAATCTATTAATTATTCTTTCTTTACCTAAAAGATGCATGATCTCATATAAATCTGGTGTTGTATTTTTAGTAGTCAATGCAACCCTAATAATGTTACTTATATCAGCTACACTTCCTTTAAAATTATCAGGATTTTCCTTATAAGCTTTCATATCAGAAGAATAGCCACATTCTTCTGATAATTTTTTAATTTTATCAAACCATGTGTCTTTATCATCGTTTTCATCATAGTATTTATCAATATACAAATTAATTATTTTCTTTACTTCATCTATGTTGTTAACTCCAAAATCATAAACAACATTATCAAATAATTCATCAAACATATACCAAATATGATTCTTAATTTCTGAATAAAAAGCAAAGTCTTTACGTGGCTTTTTCTGTTCCCTTTCGATGTTTAGGACATTAATTGTATAATCCTTATGGTTATTAATAATTTTATTAAAATCGGGATCATATTCTTTTGACCATTCATCTAACAATTCAAAAACTTCTGACGCCTTTAACTTACTTAAATAATTTTTAGATATATTAGTTAGTTTTTCCATATCAAATAATGGTCCAGTCTTACTCATTTTGTCAAAAGTAAACTTAAAATCGCGATATGATTTATCTGGATTTTGTAATAACCATCCTTCAAAGTTTGAATTCATAAGCGTTGCAAAGTATAATTTAACAGCTTCAATGGGAATACCGTTTTCATGATGATAACTAATAGCAGCCCAAGGATCTTTCCTCTTGCTTATTTTCCTAATAATATTTCCATCCTTAATGTTAATTGGTAAAATATGAGCAAATTTTGGCTTTTTAAAGCCAAATGCATCCCAAAGTTCTAAATGGTATGGAACAGAGGAAATATATGAGTCATCTCTTGTAACAATAGTCGTATGCATTAAGTGATCATCAACCACATGAGCAAAAGCATAAGGCGGTATACCATCAGATTTAATTAAAACCTGATCAATATTATTCTGCGGAAGTTCAATAGCACCTTTCACTAAGTCTTTAAATACAAATTTTTTATCGGGATCGCCAATTGATTTTAATCTTAAAACAAATTTATCGCCATTGTTCAAGTGTTTTTCAACATCCTCTAGACTTAAATTACGACATTTAGCATAATGACCATAATATCCAATTTGTTCTTTACGCGTTTGTTGTCTTTCCCTCATAGCATCTAAATCTTCAGCTGAGCAAAAGCATGGATATGCTCTACCAATGGAAACCAAGTACTTTGCATAAGCTTCATATATTTCTTTTCTTTCAGTTTGAACATATGGGCCATATGCTCCACCATCTAATGGGCTCTCATCTATTTTGTAATTATATGCTTTCAAATCATTATAAATTAATTCTATACCATTAGGAAGAATTCTAACTTGATCAGTATCTTCAATTCTTAATATAAACACTCCATTTGTTTGATGAGCAATAATTTCTGGCACAAAAGAAGCAAATAAATTTCCCATATGAACTCTACCAGTTGGACTTGGTGCAAATCTACAAACTTCAGCGCCTTCCATAAGATTTCTTTCTGGATATAAGTTTTCATAATAAGAAATATCCTTTGCATTAGGATATAATAAATCAGCAAGTTTTTTGTAATCCATATTTTTCTTCCTTTCCTTTTTCCTTAAATGGTTTAATACTCTTCATAAGTTTAACTAATTTTTTCGGTTTAATCTTACCTTTTATTTCCATGAGTTCAACAAAATCTACAAATGTACCACTATTTAGCGCCATTAAATAGGAAATTTCAGGGATTAAAAAACTAATATTTGACATCGCATTTTTAGTATACGACTTAACAGCTTTTAACGGTACTTCAAACTGTTTAATATTTCTAGTTTGATTATCAAATATATAAATAATTAACGAATCTTTATCTACTTGATAACTATTTAAATAAATATTTAAACCTGTCTCATAGTACACAATCGCAGACATAGTTTGACCTTGAAAATGTATAGAGCCACATTTTTCCTCCGTATAAGCTCCTTCTCTATATAACTCTTCAACAAGAGGCATAATTTCATCTAACGGTACGAACATAAATGTCTGTTTAGTCAAGGATATATCAGATTTAAAATTACGATCAAATCGAGAATCTAAAAATGAAATATACCTTTTTTCAGCAAATTTTCTTATCAACATATCGGTATTGCCATAAACTTTAGGATTATCATTTCCGACAGATTGAATATATAATGTTTTTAATTGTTCAAATAAAAACATAACTGTTTTCGGTAAAGCTGTATTTCTATGCAGTGTCAAACTTCTATTCAGAAAATCACAAGCATACCTAGATAGTTCACTAAAATTAGCCGTTTTAATATTCACCATAAAATTATTAAATTCTTCATTTACCATATACCTTTGCTGCTTATTAAATATAGTCGCAATTTCAATTAATATATTTCTAATCTCTTCCATATCGTTTTATTTATTTATAATTCCCTCACTCAGAATATAATAACATGTTTTTTATCTTTTGTTAATCATATAAAATAAAAAAGCCATATGGCTTGTTAATAAATTGGTGACCCATATGGGGTTCGAACCCATGAATGTAGCCTTGAGAGGGCTATGTGTTAAGCCACTTCACCAATGGGCCAAAAATCAATATAATTATACTATTAATAATTAATTAAATCAAATAATAATTAAATAGATAGGTTAAAAACCTATCTATTTAATTTCAATTCGTTTAGTTGTATCAACTTTTTCTTGTTTTGGAATAACTAATTTTAACATTCCATTTGAGAAAGAAGCTTCTATTTTTTCAACATCGACATCCCCTAAGGCAAAAGATCTTTGCATTTCACCATAAGTTCTCTCTTTTCTAATATAATTTTTCTTTTCTTCAGATTCTTCATGATTTTTAGATGCTTTAACTGTTAAATATCCGTCTTTTACTTCAATGTTAATATCGTTTTTGTCATAGCCAGGAATATCCATAACAATATGGTAAGCATCCCCTTCCTCATAAATATCACATTTCATTTCATTTTTCTTTAATGATGGTGCAAACAAATTATCTATATCATCATCAAAGAAAAAACTTCTTGGAATTAAATTCATTTTCCACACATCCTTTCATATTTTCATTATACCACTTTTTTAGCACTTGTCAAGTACAAGTGCTAAATTTTATATTTCTAGATTAATAAGACTAGATGGGTCATTATCAAAAATAAATTTAATTAAATTATTATCATATTTTCCAACTTTTTCTTTTAATAATTCTAAATCTTCAAAAAACAAATCAGGCCTTTTTAAAATAATATTTTTTATATTTTTAATATCAATAGATAATAAATAGTTTATTATTAATAATACATTATCTTTCATAGCTTCAAAATTATTTAAAATATCTTTGTTAAACTGTTTTTTTATAATTTCAATATCATTATTATCTAAATAACCATTTAAATAGTCTAACATATTAATCACCTAAAACCATCTTTCTAATTAACAAATAATCTTTTTCATCTAAATTAGAATTATAAATTAGTGCGTAAAACAAAGCTTTACTTTCATCAACATTATGTTGAACTAATACTTTAAAAACACTATAAGTTTTTAATCTAGAAATAATTGTATTATTAAATTTAAACTCATGTTTTCTTTTTATTTTAGCAGTTGTTGCATCGCCAAACAAAATAGGTCTTTTTCCTTCCTCGATAGAATCCAAAATAGGATAATCACTTATCAAATATCTTATTTCCTCTTCAGTTATAGGTTTTCTATCAATTCTTATATAATCATTATATTCTTCATTAATATAATCATTTAAACTTTCTTGCCAAATATTTAAATCATTTTTATAAGCATAGTATAATCTTTTTATAATTAGAGACTTTAAATTCTTAATCTCATTGCCAGAAAAAATATAATTACTAAAACCTGATTCAATAAAGAAATCAAGCATAATATCAATATTGTCATTACCAATTACCGATAAGCTTTCATAATCAATTTCTCTAAAACTAAATCCATAACTATCTAATATTTGAAAATTTTTTAATAGCTTATTTGTACTAATTGCAAAGATTTTGGGAATAATTTTTAATAATTCTTCAATATTAAGTTCATTATTAACAAAAATAGATATTTTATTTTTATTATATTCATATGAATTAAAGAAAAATGAAATATTTTCTCTAATCATTAAATCCAAATCTCCATTATAAGATAAAATTAGTTCACAATTACTTTTGAAATTATCAAAAGGTTTAACAAAAATAGAACATCCTCTATTAATTAATGAAATAATTGAATTTTTATTAAGCTTTATCTTTTTAATATAAGATACCATATTCTTTTTGATAGAATCATCAATGGCATTAACTATGTTTAATGCATCACTATAAATCAAATCCGGATTAATATCCAGCTTTTCTAAAAAATCAAACTCTTTTTTTAACTTTTTCTTTTTCTCTTTAACAAATTCAAAGCTTTGAGGCGCCAAATAATTAAAGTCATCATTTGATTCAGATCCTTTAGATAAATCATCAGAATTATTTTCAGATTTAAAAATAATCTTATAATTATATTCATTTAAAAATGACATTATTTCATCAAGTTTTTTATTTGAATTTTCGATTTCAAATTTTTTAACCCCCATCTCAATAATATAATAATCATTCTTATTTAATGGTTTATTATTTTTTAATCGTTTTTTTAATGATTCAATATCTTTATTTTTTTGCTTTCTTTGATTATCAATATCGGTTTCATAATTGTCAATAAATTGTTTAATTAAATAAATAAATCTTCCAATGTCTTCTCTTTGACTATCACTTATAGGAATCTCAATGTTTTCATTTTGATTTAATTGTTCTAAGCTTTTAATATAAATTAGCGAAGCTAAAAATGATTCAAAATTATTATCTTTTGCAACTATTTTAGCAATAGCATCCTCATCAAAGTCTAAAAGAATTTTATTATAATATGCTTGATCATCATTACTTTTTTGTAAAACGTCTTGTAAAAAAGCAATATCAAAGGAATTTTCATTTTTTAAATCATCAACCGAAATTTTATCTAATAGATTTAATATATAATCCTTCATAGCTGCTCCTATTCTATTTTGCCTTTTAATGTTCTATATACTTCAACATATTCTTTAATATTTTCTTCGTATGTTTTATTTACCTTAGGTATATCTAGTGTATTTTTATACTTTTCAAGTTCGTTATGAAGCGCAATTAAAATAGATACAATTTGATATTTAATCGTATTACTATCATTAGAGTTTATGCTTTGTGCTAAATATGCATTAAAAGCCTTTTCGTCTACATTATCAATCAATTCTTTTTCATCAGATAATATTTGTTCAACTTCTTTGATTAAAAAGTTATCTTCTACACTATCTACTTTATCATCAGATACTTTATATAATTCATTTAATTCATCAGCTAATTTACTTGAATCAATTTTAACATGTTTTTTACGTTCATCAGATATATTAATCAAGGAAATGCCAATTTCTTTTTTAATTTGCCATTTTTCATAATCACCAAACGATAAGATATCAAGTAAATTATTAAATTCATCAAGATCATGTGGTGGCTTAATTAACACATTCCCAGC